>NZ_CP119780.1 GCF_029338195.1 Haloarcula litorea | reverse complement strand
CCCCGACCAGCGCGAGGCGTACGTCGAGGCCCACGACGACGTGCCCGAGGGCGTGACGAACGCGATGGAACGTGGTGGCGGCGTCGAGGAGTTCGAACTGTACGTCCGCGACGACGTCGCGGTCTGTATCCTCGAGTGCGAGGACCTGGACGCCTACCTCGACGCCGTCGACGGCGACGAGACCGTCGCCGAGTGGGAGCGTTACACCGGCCAGTTCAAGCAGTCCGGCGTCGACGCCGACGCAGATCCGGCGGACGGCATCCCGTTTATGGAACGGGTCTGGCGGTTCGACCCGGACGGCGAGTGAGACGCCGGCGGCGGTCGCGACGCCGTTGTCAGTGGCCCCAGAGGTTCCCGTCGGGGTCGTACCGGGCGTCCTGATCCGGTCCCACTGGTCGTCGGAGAGGTCGACCTCCGTGGCGGCGACGTTCTCGTCGAGCTGGTCGACCGTGCGAGCGCCGACGATGGGGACGCAGGTGAACTCGTCCCAGTCCATCAGCCAGCGCAGGGCCACCTGCGCGGGCGTGGCGTCGACCTCGTCGGCGACGGTCTCGACCTCGTCGAGGACGTGCCAGCCCCGCTCGGAGAGGTAGTAGTCGTCGAAGAAGTCGTCGAAGCTCCCCCGGGAGCCGTCCGGTGCCTCGACGGCCTCGGGGTCCTCCGGGTCGGCGCGTTCGTACTTCCCGGTGAGGAACCCGCCGGCCAGCGGCGAGTACGGACAGACGGCGATGTCCTGGTCGGCGCACACGTCGAGGTAGTCGCGCACGTCCTCGTAGTAGCCGGCGTGGTGGAGCGGCTGCGTGACGTCGAACCGCTCGAGCCCCTCGACGTCGGACGTCCAGAGCGCCTTCGTGAGCTGCCAGGCGGCCATCGTCGACGCGCCGAGGTAGTTGACCTTCCTCGCGCACGAGGTCGTTCAGCGTCCGCATCGTCTCCTCGATGTCGCTCTCCTCGTCCCAGCGGTGGATGTAGTAGAGGTCCAGGTAGTCGGTCCCGAGCCGGTCCAGCGTCCCCTCGACCTGCTCCCGGATGTGCTTGCGGCCCAGGCCGGAGTCGTTGGGGCCGGGCTCGCCCCAGCCGTCGAACGGGAAGTACACCTTCGAGGCGATGACGAAGTCCGACCGGTCGTGGTCGTCCAGCCACTCCCCGATGTACTGTTCGCTGGTGCCGTGTGGCGAGCCGTAGACGTTCGCGGTGTCGATGAAGTTGACCCCGCGGTCCCAGGCCGCGTCGAGCAGTTCGTGGGCCTCCTCGCGGCCCGTCTCGACGACGCCGTTGGTCTCCTTGCCGAAGCGCCACGTCCCGAGACAGAGTTCCGAGACGCGTGTTCCCGTGCTGCCGAGCCGTCGGTAGTTCATTCCACCGGCCCTTCGGACGGCGGTGTCAAACTGTTTTCCCTTCCGGCGGCTCGTTCGCCCGGACAGCTACCGGAACTCCGGAGCCACCTCGTCGCCGAACAGCTCCATCCCGCGGTGGTCGGGGAAGTCCAGGAACAGCAGCTGGAGCTTCTCGAACCCGAGGTCCCTGATCCCCTCGATCTGTTCGGCGACCTGTGCGGGCGTCCCGATGAGCACGCCCCCTTCTCGCGGGCCTCGGCGGCGGTACTGAGCTGGTCGTCCACGCCCGACTCCTCGCCCCACGGGAGCGGGAAGATGTCCTCGACGGCCGACTCGACGGCGGCCTCGTCCTCGCGGACCAGCGCGTGGGCGAGCCACGACCGGTCTACCTCGTCCGGATCTCGCCCCTCGTTCTCCAGGTACTCGTCGAACTTCCGGGCCTTGAACTCGATCGAGCGGCCCCGCGCCCGACCGCTGATCTCGACGTTCCACTCGTCGGCGTGCCGGGCGGCGAGCCGGAGCATCTTCGGCCCGCGCCGCCCACGACGATGGGCGGGTGGGGCTGACTGACCGGTTTCGGCTCGTTCAGCGCCCCGTCGATGGTGTAGTGGTCGCCCGCGAAGGTCGGATCCTCCTCGGTGAACATCGCCTTCACGACCCGGATCCCCTCCTCCAGCATCTCGATCCGGGTCCCGACGTCGGGGAAGTCGAAGCCGTAGGCCTGGTGTTCCTCCTCGTGCCAGCCGGCTCCGAGGCCGAGTCGGAGTCGCCCCTCGGAGAGGATGTCGACCGTCGTCGCCATCTTCGCCAGCAGCGCGGGGTTACGGTACGTGATCGACCCCACCAGCGGCCCGAGGTCGACGTCGTCGGTCCGCTCGGCGAGCGCGCTCAACAGCGTCCACACCTCGAACTCCTCGGCCTTCGGACCGAGCACGGCGATCGGGTGCCCAGAGTCCCTCGAGGCCGGTGTCGACGGCCGCGTCGACTCCCCGGAGGACCGTCTCCCTGTCGAGGCTCTCGAGCATCGGCGTGTCGCGGTGTACGCCAGCGCCCGCGTAGCACTGGACCATCCAGTCGAACTGCATAGGGCCACTGGCACCGGCACGAGAATAACTGTTTGGGACGCTCTCACAGCCCGCTGTGTGCGAGCCACCCGCCGTCGACCGCGAGGTTCGCGCCGGTGATGAACGAGGCCTCGTCGCTGGCGAGGAACACCGCGGCGTCGCCGATGTCCTCGGGAGTCCCGAACCGCGGCAGGAGCGTGTGCTCCTCGGCCTTGGCCACGTCCTCGTCGGTGTTGATGTCCTGTAACGGCGTCTCGATGTAGCCGGGGTTGACGCAGTTGACCCGGACGCCGTCCTCGCCCAGCTCCATCGCGAGGTCCCGCGTCATGTTGACCACGCCGCCCTTCGCCGCGGCGTACGGCGGCCCGCCGCCGCCCTCGAACCCGCGGACGGAGCCGATGTTGACGATCTGTCCCCCGCTGTCGACGAGGTGTGGCACCGCGAACTTCGTGCAGTAGAACGCGCCGCTCAGGTCGACGTCGATGGACCGCTGCCACTCCTCGACCGTCGTCGACTGGGAGTCGCCGACGATCTGGATGCCGGCGTTGTTGACGAGGACGTCGACGCCGCCGTAGGTCTCGACCGCCGTCTCGACCATCGCCTCGACGCTGTCGGGATCGCCGACGTCCGTCTCGACGAACGTCGCGTCCCCCGCCGTCTCCTCGGTGACGACGACGTCGGTCGGGGTCGTCACGTCGCTGTCGTACCGCGCCCCCTGTTTCGGCTCGCGCTGGAGGTCCGCGACGACGACGTTCGCGCCCTCCGCGCCGAAGCGCCGTGCGATACCGCGTCCGATGCCGCTCGCTGCGCCGGTGACGACGACCGTCCGGTCCGCGTGTCGCTCTCCAGACATAGGTAGTGATTCACAGCCAGTGACTTAACGCTATCCGAGACCGGCGTCCGAGGCAGACGCCGCGCGTATCTCCGTCGTCAGCCAACACCCGTCGTCGCCGGCCGTCGACCGGCGCTCGGCGCGCCACCGGTACGTCACCGTGGACCCGTCGGTCCGGACCCGAAGCGGCTGGGTCGCGACGCTTCCGTTGCGCTGTAGCGGTCTGAGTGTCACCGACTCGGCCGCCAGCAGCGGCCGGTACCGGCGTTCGAACGTGTCGACGTACGTCGAGACGGTCCCGAAACCCTGGCGGGCGGAGGGCGCGAGGAACTCCCACGTCGTCTCGATCCCCTCTCCCGTCCCGTCGTCCGTCAGTATCGCACCGATCTGCAACCGCACGGCCAGCGCCGGCGGCCGGTCACAGGTCGGTCGGAGGTCCCGGTACGCGGCCGCCGGCAGCGGGGGATCGAACTCGTGCCACTGGCCCGGCCACGCCCCGCCGAGCGCGCGGCCGTTCGGTTCCGGCGTCGGCGTCTCCGTCGCGGGTACGGGGGCCGGGGTCACGGTTCGTGTCCGTGTCGGCTCTCCCGGGCCGAACACGCCCTGACAGCCGCCGAGAACCAGACAGAGTCCGACGACCGCGAGCGTCGGCCACGCACGGTCCCGGCACATACGTGTGCGACGGTTCCACACGGTCTTGGTTCTTCCCATCGGCACCCCGGCCGGCGTGTCGACGACCGAGCTCGATGCTCCCGATCAGAACTATCAAACGAGTAGCTTATCACGAATTAGGATATAACTCGGACACGAGATCGCTACCGCGTCGACCACCGACTGACGGGACGATTCCTGTACCGACCGCCGAAATCGACGGTAACACGCCCGAGAAACCCCATCTGAACCACGCTGCCGACCCCGGTGGGATCGGGGCCGACCCGACCGTCGGAGCGAACGCCGACGAGAGACGAGGCTGCGAGTGTCACGGGGACGCCGTGTGGTGATCGAAGCGACGAGACAGCGACGGCGATCGGGACTCGGCCACCGATCGATACCGCCACCTCTCGTTCCCCGACGACGTAACAAAAATTTGGTACGATATACAAAATATAAGATATAGTGTACTTTCGTGTCGGGCCTCGCCGGACGACCCTCGCTACCGTCCGACGAGTACCGACTCGACCGTCGCGTCGCTCACCGGCCCGTCCGTCTGGTCGGCGGGGTTCGGGTCCGACCATACACGAGGTCCCGTCGTCGGTTCGCCCGACGGCAGTTCGAGCCGGCTACTCCGACGCTCCCGTCACCGGGTTGGTGAGCGTCCCGATCCCCTCGATCTCGACGTCGACCGTGTCGCCAGGTTCGAGCAGTTCCGGCGGGTCGCGGAAGATGCCGACGCCGCCGGGGGTCCCCGTGGAGATGACGTCCCCTGGCCGCAGCGTCGTGATCCCGCTGATGTACTCGATCAGCTCGTCGACGCCGAAGATGAACTCCGCCGTGTTCGACGACTGTTTCGTCTCGCCGTTGACGCGACAGGCGACGTCGAGACTCGCCGGGTCGAGCCGGTCGTCGGGGACCAGGGTCGGCCCCATCGGCGCGAACGTGTCGTAGCTCTTGCCGCGGAAGAACTGCTCGTCCGCGAACTGGGCGTCGCGGGCGCTCACGTCGTTGATCGCGGTGTAACCCGCGACGTAGTCCCGGGCGTTCGCCCGGCTCACGTCCTTCGCGGTCCGGCCGATCACGACGCCGAGTTCGACCTCGTAGTCGACCTCCTCGATCTCGGCGGGATGGACGATGGGGTCGCCGGGGTTCGTGACGGCGGTTCCGGCCTTGCCGAACAGCAGCGGTCGTTCGGGGATCTCCTCGTCCTGTTCCTCGGCGTGGTCGTGGTAGTTCAGGCCGACACAGATCACCTTCCCGGGACGCGGGACCGGTGCGAGGAGCTTCACCGCGGACTCCTGGACCGCTCGGTCGCTGGCGGCGTCGACGGCGTCCTCGACTGTGCGGAGGAAACCGGGAGAGGTGAACTGCTCGTACGCGACCTCCTCGCGGAGGCCGTCCAGGGGTACGATTCCGTCGTCGCGGCGGACGCCCCACTGGGGAGATCCGCCGGCGGTGTATCTGACGAACTGCATCGTGTGTCCCTGTCCACCGGGAGAACCTAACTGTTGTGTTCGCGGCTACGAGTACGTCAGGTTCACCTCGATGACGTTCGCGCTCCGCAGGATCCGCTCCGGGACGTCGTCGGTGAAGCGGTCGTCTCGCATCCGACTCTTCGGCCCCGAGACGCTGACCGCGGCGATGGCGTGGTCGTCCCGGTCGGTGATGGGTGCCGCGACGCACCGCATCCCCCGGACGCGCTCCTCGTCGTCGTACGAGTAGCCGCGCTCCCGTATCGCTTCGAGTTGCTCGAACAGGGTGTCGCGGTCGGTGACGGTGTTCTCGGTCACCTCCGGGAGCCCGTGTCGGTCGAGGATCGCCTCGACCTCCTCGCGCGGACGGTGGGCCATGATCGCCTTCCCCAGCGCGGTCGTCTGGAGGGGTACGCGCATCCCGGCGTGGGTGTCCAGTTGGACCGCGTCGGACCCTCGGGCGCGGTACAGGAACACCCCGAGGCCGTGCTCCTCGATCATGAGGTTCGCGTGCTCGCCGGTCTTCTCCGCCAACTCGTTGATCTCCGGGCGCGCGATCTCGAACACTTTCCGGCGGGAGCGCGCCTGGTCCCCCAGCTGGAGGAACCGCGTGCTGACGTGGTACTTCTCCCCTGCTTGACGAGGTACTGCTCCTGTTCGAGCGTCCGGAGGTGGTCGTGGACCGTGCTCGTCGGCCTGTCCAGCTCGTTCGCGACCTCGGAGACGCCCGCACCGTCGAGGTCCCGAACGGTCTCGACGATGTCCATAGAGATCTTCGCCGCCTTGATCGGAACGTCGTCGCCCATACCGGGCGAACGATTGACGCGGACAAAAGCGTTCCGCCATCGCCGGAAGCAACACCTCGACCACGAACCGATCGACCACCTCCCTGTCGTGAGACGAAGTTTTAATATCTACGACCGGAAATTCCCCTCGCAGGAACCCGTTCCGCTCGCGCCCAGCGCGAGGGCCGTCGGGACAGCCACCGAGTCATGACAGATACGACAGGACAGCGGCGGACCGATCCGCGGATCACAGTCTTGCACCACTTCGTCGGCGAGGACAGGAGCGCGATGGAGGCGCTGTTGGACGTCGTCCGACCCGCTGTCCCCGGCGCGCGGATCGCCGAACGGTCCGACGCCCAGGTGCGTCTTCGAGCGAAAGTCGACATCCTCAGCGGCGACCCGCCGAACGTGTTCGAGACCTGGCCCGGACAGAACCTCCGGCCGTACCTCGACGCCGACATCGTGAGCGACATCACCGATCTCTGGGAGCGCGCCGGGTACACCGACGTCTACTTCGACCACGCGAAGGAGACGGTCCGGTACGACGGCCGGTATCGCGCGATCCCGACGAACGTTCAGCGACAGAACAACCTCTTCTACGACGTCGAGTTACTGGAGCGGGCCGGCGTTGATCCGGCCCGACTCGACACCCCGGAGTCGCTGCGCGACGCACTCGAAGCGGTCGAGGAGGCGACCGACGCGGCGGGACTGCTGCTCCCGCAGAAACGGCCGTGGCCGGCGCTGGATCTGTGGGATATGCTCGTTTTGAGCCACGGCGACGCCGCCACGTACGAGGCGATCTTCCGCGGGTCCGAGCCGGCGCGACACCGCGACATCGTCGACGCCGCACTCGATTCCCTCGCGGCGCTCCGGGCTCACTCTCCCGACGACGCGCTGTACGACGGCTGGCAGGCCGGACTCGGGCGGTTCGCGGAGGGGGACGCTGCCTTCTTCGCGATGGGCGACTGGGCCGGGGGCGTCCTCAAGAACAGGGACGGATACGAGTACGGCTCCGACTGGGGATGCGTTCCGTTCCCGGGGACGGCAGACACGTATCAGGTCGTGATGGACGCGTTTCTGATGCCGTCGACGGCCAGCGAGACGGACGTGACGGAGCGCGTGTTACGCGAGATCGGCTCGGCCGAGGCGATCGCCCAGTTCACCGGAGCGCGCGGCGCAGTCCCCCCTCGGTCCGACGTCCCGACCGATCGGTACTCGCCGTTCTTTCGGGATCAACTGCGCGCGTATCAGACCGCGACGACACGGGTCAACGCGACCCGCGGGCTCGGCGTCCCGCCGGCCCAGCGCGTCGAGATACTGACTGCCATCGCGGGGTTTCTCGACGCCGGCGACACCGACCGTGCCACCGACCCGATCGTCGAGACGCTCGCCGGCGGGAACTGAGAGAACTGGGACTGTTCGACCCGACGCCCGCCCGTCGGCGGTCAGCGGAACTCCGGCATCACCTCGTCGGCGAACAGCTCCATCCCGCCGGTGTCCGGGAAGTCCACGAACCAGCACTGGAACTTCGTGACGCCGGCGTCGATCCGGTCCTCGATGGCCGCGGCACACTCCTCGGGCGTCCCCATCACGAAGTACTCGCGGGCGTCCTCCTCGGTCCGGATGGGGGCCTGGTCCTGGTACTCCGCCTCGAACTGGATCGGCGTCATCAGGTCCACGAGGCGGTCGAACTTCTCCTCGTCGCGGGTGCAGATGACGTGGCCGTCCCACGAGTACTCGATGTCGTCGGGGTCGCGGCCGACCGTCTCGCAGTGGTCCTCGATGACGCCGATCTTGTGTTCCAGCGTCTCGACGTCGCCGTTGAACACGTCGGTGTTCCAGACGTCGGCCAGCTTCGCGACGAGCTTGAGCGTCACCTCCTCGCCTTGCCCGCCGACGAGAATCTCGGGGTGTGGGTCCTGCACTGGCGTCGGGGCACAGGCCGCGTCGTCGATCCGGTAGTGGTCGCCGTCGAAACTCGCCCCTCGCCGCCGGCGTCCCACATCCGCTTCATCAGCCGGATCGACTCGTCGAGCCGCATCAGCCGCTCGAAGCCGTCGCGGTACTCCCAGCCGTAGGCGTCGTACTCCGGTTCGTGCCAGCCCGCGCCCAGCCCGAGTTCGAGCCGCCCCTCGGAGATCACGTCGAGCGTCGCCGCCATCTTCGCGACCAGCGCCGGGTTCCGGTAGTCGTTACAGAGCACCAGCGAGCCGATGTTCATCTCCTCGGTGAATCCGGCCATCGCGGACAGCAGCGTCCAGCACTCGTACTCGGCGCGGTCCCGGCCGAGCATCAGGTGGTCGGGAGCCCACGCGGCGTCGAATCCGAGTTCCTCGGCCAGTTCGATCCCCCGGCGGGTCGTCGCCCAGTCCAACGCCTCGTACTCGGGTGTGTCCCGGTGGACCGGTTCGTCGCTGCCGGCGTCGGGCGCGCCGGCGAACACCGGGACGTTGTACTCGAATTTGATCTCGGACATCGTCACTCCACGGCGAAGTGTTCGACCGCCTCGCGGTTCAACGCCGTGCTGACGCCGGGGTCGTCGGGCAGCGGGATCGACCCGTTCTCGGGCGAGGGCGGGTTCTGGAAGACGGCGTCGGCGTAGGTCGACTCCCGTTCTTCCCGTCGCTCCTGGAACCACTCGGGCGTCGGGAAGTACTCCGCCATCGGCATGTTCGTGTGGCCCGCGATGGCGTGCAACGTCGGGTTCGTCCCGGCGTGGGGGATCACGGGCACGTCGTGGACCTCGGCCATGTCGGCGACCTTCTTCATCTCCGTGATGCCGCCGACGCGGCCGACGTCCGGCTGGAGGATGTCGACGGCCTCCTCCTCGAGGAGGCGCTCGTGGCCCCAGCGGGTGAACTCGTGTTCGCCCCCGGAGATGGGCATCGGCGCGGCCTCGCGCACCTCCGCGTAGCCCTGCACGTCGTCGGCGATGACCGGCTCCTCGACCCAGGCTATGTCGTACTTCGCGAGCCGCTGGGTCATCTTCTTCGCGTACTTCACCGACCAGCCCATGTAGGCGTCGCCCGCGATCTCGATCTCGTGGCCGACGGCGTCTCGCACCGTCTCGACGATCTCCTCGTTTTTCTCCATCCCCTGCCGCCCGGCCTCGGGGCCGTGGAGGAAGCGGAGTTTCATCGCGTCGAAGCCCGCCTCGGCGTACTGGACGGCCTCGCGTTCGAGCTTCTCTAAGTCGACGGGGTGGAGGTTCGACGCGTACGCGGGGATCTCCTCGGTGGTGGGGCCGCCCAGCAGCTCGTACACCGGCTTGTCGGCGTCCTTGCCGGCGATGTCCCACAGCGCCTGATCGACGGCGCTGATCGCCATGACGGCGACGCCTTTCCGTCCGAACGGGAGCGTCGCGCGGTACATCTGCTCCCAGAGGTGCTCGCGTCGCATCGGGTCCTCGCCGACGACGATCTTCGAGAGGGTCTCCTCGACGACGGTGGCGATGGCCCCGGTGCCCCAGTTACCGACGCCGACGCCGGTGATGCCGGCGTCGGTCTCGACTTCGACGACGACGTCGCCGACCGGCCCCATCCACTTCCGGCGGGCCTGCGGGTTCTCGCCGTCGACGTTGCGGTACTCGTCGTACTTCGACATAATCGTGACGAGGGGGAACTCGATGAACTCGCCCCACGAGTCGTTGCTGATCTTGGTCGCTGAGATGTCTGTGATCTCCATCGGTCGCCACGGTAACAGTCCGCTCGGTGTGGTTAAAATCTTTCCGTCAGCCCGTCACACTCTCACCGATCACCCGGAGAACTCGAACACCGGCTTGCAGGTCTCCGAGTCGAGGAAGGCGTCGAACGCCTCGGCGGGGTCGTCGGTGCTGAAGGAGGTGTCCAGGATCTCGTCGACCGCGATCTCGCCGCGCTCCATCAGTCGCAGCGCCTGCTCGAAGTTCGTCCACGTCGAGCCGTACGACGTGTTGATGTCGACCTCGCCCCGGACCGCCGACGTGAGCGTCACCTCGCTGGCCTCGTTCGGGATCCCGACGACCACGACCTGCCCGCCCTTCCGGACGTGTTCGACGGCCGTGCCGACGCCGGTGTGGTGGCCGGTCGAGTCGAACACCACGTCGAACCCGATGCCGTCGGTGAGCTCCTCCGTTCGGGCCGTCAGGTCGTCCGTCTGGACGTTCAGCGTCTCGATGCCGAGGTCGTCCAGCAGCGGGAGCCGGTACCGGGCGTCCTGTTCGAGGCCCGATACCACGACGTTGGCCCCCAGCGAGTCGGCGACCGCGGCGACCAGTACGCCGATCGGTCCCGGTCCCTCGACGAGGACGTTGTCGCCGGGCGTCGTGGTCGACTGCTCCAGCACCGCCCGCGTGGCGATGCTGGTCGGCTCGGTGATCGCCGCGTGCCGGAGCGGGACGTCCGAGGGGACGGTGTGGAGGTGTTCGGGGTTGACCGTCACGTACTCCGCGTAGGCACCGTCCCGGTGCATCCCGGTGATGGAGAAGTTCTGACAGACGTTCGGCTGGCCGTTCTTGCACTGGAAGCAGTGGCCGCAGTCGTGGATCGGCTCCTCGATGACCTTGTCGCCCTCGGTGAACCCGTCGACGGCGGAGCCGGCCGTGACCACTTCCCCGGAGTACTCGTGGCCCATGATCCGGGGAATCGGGATCCACTCGTATCCACCGTCGTACTTGTAGGCGTGCGCGTCGCTGCCACACAGGCCAGCCGTGTGGACCCGCACGAGCACTTCGTCGGTCGCGACTGCGGGCCGGTCACGCTCCTGTGTCTCCACGGAGCGGGGGCCCGTCTGGACTATTGCTTTCATGATTGCTGGTGGAGCGAGGTCTGCTCGACTCGTCTGTGCTATTGTCCGACGAGGTTTAATAATTTTGGGTCGAAGACCCGCTCAGTCGCCCGAAATCGACGTTTTAGCGGAAGAGAGTGACGACTAACGGGGTGGGCCGTCGTCGCTCACCGATCCCGGGACCGCGTCAGGCTTCGACGCCGTCGGTCGACACCGCGCCCTCCTCGCGCTCGGTGACGAGCCGCCCCTTCAGGAGCTCCTCCGTCGTCGCGTCGAAGAGGTACACGTGTTCGGGGGCGATCGAGACCGTCAGCTGGTCGCCGGAGCCGATGCCGTGGAAGTCGCCGACCTTCGCCGTCACGTCGCCGAGGAACGACGACCCGTGGACGATGGCCTCGGTCCCGACCGGCTCGACGACGCGGACGTCCGCCTCGATGTCGGGGCCGTCGCGCGGGCGATTCGCCCCCTGGTAGAGGTCCTGTGGCCGGAAGCCCACCAGCACGTCGTCGGTCTCGATCTCGGCGTCGACGAGCCGCTTGGGGATCTCGAAGTCGACGGCGTCCATCTCGATCCGGTACGCGTCGTCGCGTTCGCTCACCGTCCCGTCGAAGAGGTTCATGTCGGGGCTGCCGACGAACTGCGCGACGAAGAGGTTCGCGGGCTCGTTGAACACCTCGTCCGGCGTGCCGAGCTGCTGGAGCTGGCCCTCGTCCAGGATCGCGATCCGGTCGGCGATGGTCAGGGCCTCCTCCTGATTGTGGGTGACGTACGCCGAGGTGATGCCGACCTCGGACTGGAGCTCGTCGATCTCCGTCCGCATCGTCTTCCGCAGCGACGCGTCCAGGTTCGCCAGCGGCTCGTCGAACAGGAACAGCCGCGGTTCGCGGATGATGGCCCGCCCCAGCGCCACCCGCTGTTTCTGCCCGCCCGAGAGCTGGGCGGGCTTGTTGTTCACCAGCTCCTCGATCTCGAGCATCTCCGCGACCTCGGTGACCCGCGTCTCGATCTGCTCGTCGCTCATATCGTTGTCCTCGCGCCGGAGCCCGAAGCCGAGGTTCTCGCCGACGGTCATGTGCGGGTACAGCGCGAAGTCCTGGAACACCATCGCCACGTCGCGGTTGCGGGCCTTGATGTCGTTGACGACGGTCCCGTCGAACTTGACCTCGCCGTCGGTGGGGTTCTCCAGCCCGCCGATCATCCGGAGGGTGGTCGTCTTCCCGCACCCCGACGGACCGAGCAACACGAGGAAGTCCCCGTCCGGGACGTCGATGCTCAGGTCGTCGACCGCGACGACGCCGTCCTGGTCGGGGTCGCCGAAGACTTTCGTGACACTGTCCAGCTCGAGGCGTGTCATCGAACGTGCTACCACCCACCGCGTATTAAAACTACTGCGTCGCCCCGCCGAGAGCCGACCGGAGTCAGCCCTTGATCGCGCCGCCGGTCAGTCCCTGGACGAAGTACCGCTGGATGTACGCCAGTCCCAGCAGCACCGGGATCGAGGCGATGATCGAGGCCGCCGCCACGACGTTCCACTGGGTGTTGAACCCCTGGACGAAGGTCAACAGCCCCGGGGGGACGGTGTACTTCGTGTTCGAGAGCAGCGTCAGCGCGAACACGAGTTCGTTCCACGCCAGCAGGAACGCGAAGATGAACGACGCGATGATCGAGTTGACCGACATCGGCACCAGGACGTACCGGAACATCTCGAAGGGGCTGCACTGGTCCATCCGTGCCGCGTCGAGGATCGACCCCGGGAAGTCGTCGAAGTGACCCTTCATCAGCCAGACGACGAACGGCGAGGTCATCGCGCCGTAGACCAGTATCAGTCCCAGGTGGGTGTCGAACAGCCCGAGCGTGTTGATGAGTTCCCACTCCGGGACCATGATCGCCGTCCCGGGGAACATCAGCGACGCCAGCAGGAGGCTCATCAGCACGCTCTTCCCACGGAAGTCGTGCCGCGAGAGCACGTACGCCGCCATCGTCCCGAACAACACCGCCAGCAGCGCCGCGCCGACCGACACCTTCAGGCTGCTGACGATGAGCCCGAACACGTCGATGTCGATGGCCGAGGAGACGGACACCCCGAACGTCCGCTCGACGAAGCCGTCGTAGCCGCCGGCCTGGAGCGACGACTCGATGACGGCGACGAACGCCTGTATCGACCAGTCCTGCGGGACGATGGTCGGCGGGATCCGTTGGATCTCCGCCTTCGTCTTGAACGCGGTGACGACCATCCAGTACAGCGGTCCGAGCACGAAGACCGCCACGAGTGCCGTCGACGCGGCTGTGAAGGCGTGGCGCACGTACGCGCCCGGCGTCGTGTCGTACAGCCACGACGTGTTCGTGCGGAACTCCTCGAGTTCGTCCGTCGATTCAGTTGCCATTCGTCTCACCCTGAACCTGATCGTAGACCTTGATGTAGTAGTACGAGAACACCAGCAGGACGAGGAACAGGAGCACTGAGAGGGCCGACGCCATCCCGATGTTGAAGTCGACGAACGCCTGCCGGTAGATCATCACCGGCAGCGTGGTGCTCGAGACCCCCGGTCCGCCCTTCGTCATCACCCAGATCATCGAGAAGTTCCTGATGTTGTAGATGAGCATCAGCAGGAACCCGATCGCGAGGTTGTACCGCATCAGCGGCAGCGTGATGTAGCGGAACTGCTCCCACGGCGTCGCGCCGTCCATCCGGGCGGCCTCGTACAGGCGGTCGTTGATGCCCTGGAACGACGTCAGCGTGAGCAGCGCGAACAGCGGGGCCAACCGCCAGATCATCCCGACGATCGGCGGCCACAGCGAGACGTCGGTGGAGCCGAGCATCACGATGTACTCCTGGGTGAGCCCCAGCGTGACGAGCAGTTCGTTGATGATCCCCTGCGAGCCGCTGAACATGAACGCCCAGATCGACGCGCCGACGACCCGGGGCAACACCCACGGGATGAGGATGATCGCGCTGGCGACGCTCGCGTACGGCAGTTTCTCGTACATCAGCCAGCCCATCATAAAGCCGGCGACGATGGCGACCCCGCTCCCGACGGTGACCCAGACGAACGTGTTCCAGAGCACCTGGTGGATGGTCGGGCTCCCCCAGATCTCCGCGTAGTTCGCGAGCCCGGCGAACTGCGCCTCTTCGGGTCTGAGCAGGCTCTTCTGGAAGAAGCTGGAGTAGATCGCCCGCGCGATGGGGTAGAGGATGAAGGTCCCTACCAGTGCGATCACCGGGAGGACCGGAAGCTGTACCAGAACCCGGTCGGGAATCCGCCCGGTTATCCGTTCGACCGACGACCGCGTTTGTTCGGTATATGACATTCTATCTCACGTCGTGTGGTACGTTAGCTGTTCAGGCCACGAACAAAAGCGTTTCGCGGCCCCGTCAGCCGAGGTTCTCGTCGATGATCGACTGGACCCGAGAGTTGGCCTCCGAACAGGCCTCCTCGGCGGTCTTGTTGCCCAACATCACGGGCTGGAGGATCGTCGTGTTGATCTCGCTCTGGACCGCCGAGAGCCCGGAGAACGACGGGAAGCGGGACGTGCGCGTGAACAGGTTATCGTTCTCGTACAGCTCCAGCAGGTCGCCGAACTGGCTCTGCATGAGGTCCGCTGGCTCGTCGAACGCGCTCTGGAGGGTCGGCACCCGACCGCGGATGCCGACGTCGGTCTTGTACGTCCACGGCTCCAGTTGCGCGGGCTGGTTCCACCAGCCGATGTAGTCGAACGCGGCCTCCTTCTCGGCCTGGCTCGCCGTTCCGGTCCCGAGCGTGTGGCCCTGCGCGTTCTGCAGCAGGAGGTCGTTGGGCTGGAAGTTCCCGGACGGCTGGTCCGGCAGCGGGGCGCGCGTGACGGTGTGGCCCTCGCCGTCGAGCCAGGGCTGGGGCGCACCGGTCGTCTGGTACACCGCGTTCGCGTGCGAGTACGTGATGAAGATGCCCGACTCGCCCTCACGCAGCAGTCGGCCGGCCTCGATGTGGTTGAGTTCGGCGACCGAGTCCGGGAACAGGCCCGCCTCGGCGATCTGTTGGTACAGTCTCACCGCGTCGACGAAGCCCGGTTGGTCGATCGTCGCCTCCAGGGACTCTGGGTCGAAGTACCGGCCGCCGTTCGCGTAGACGAACCCGATGAAGTAGCCCGCCGTGAGTCCGAAGTCGAGACCGGGAGCCGTGATGGCGGCCGAGACGCCGTCGATCTCCTGCATCTCCTCGCCCATCTGGATGAGCTCCGGCCAGCTGCGGGGCGGCCGGTCGAAACTCGTCTGTTCGAGGTAGTCCGAGCGGATGTCGATGAACGGGCCGAGGTCCGCGTAGCCCCCGGCATCCCCACTGCCGAGCCTCGTCGTAGTCGCCCAGTCCCTCGTACATCTGGGCCTGGATGTTGGCGTCGACGAACGGCTCGTTCAGCGTCTCCAGCCGGTCCTGGAACCCCTCTTGGTCGAGCGGTTCGATCGCGCCGGCGGAGACGAAGTCCGGGATCAGCAGGTTCTGCCCCGCCATCACGTCGGGCAGGCTGTCGTTGGCCGCGGCGGAGGCGACGATCTGGTACTTCTGTCCCCACGCCTTGTGCTGGTAGCTGACGTTGTTGGCACCGTAGTTCGTGTAGTGGTTGCTGACGTACTCCCGCTCGGCCGGGATGCCGCCGAACAACCAGAAGTCGAGGTCCTGGGGCCGGACCCGCCGCCGCCGCCACCGTCACCGCCGCCGCCGTCACCGCCGTCGCCGCCGCCACCGTCACCGCCGTCACCGCCGTTGCCACCGCAGCCGGCGAAGCCGGCCGCGAGTGCGGTTCCCAGGCCAGTCAGGTACCGACGCCTATCCAGTCCGCTCGCTGAACTATCGCTTGTCATGGGACGCTGTTACAAACAACTCAGCCCGTCTTTCATAAATGTATCGGTACATTAAACAGGCGGCTCACGTACCGTCCCCGACAGCCCCTCTGTCCGGAGTCTTCCCCGGCGGTCGACCCCGGATCCGCCGCCGGTCCCAACCAAAGCTAAATGTCGGTGTGGGCCGTCGTGACACGTATCGATGACAAACGCAGAATCGTCGTTCGCGGCGTCGCTCGCGGACCTCGGGGTCACCGTCACGCGGACCGACACCGCGGACGTCCGGAACCGTATCGCTGACATCGTCACCGAACCGGCCGTCGGCGTCGCCCTTGACGAGACGTTCGACGACCCGGCGTACTCGCTGGCCGACACGCCCGTCACCGTCGATCCGACCCCGGCGGCCCTCCGGGCGGCGACCACGGGCGTGACGGGGGCACAGTTGGGCGTCGGGGACTACGGCTCGCTGTCGCTGTCGATGACCGACCGGGCCAGCGAACTGGTCAGCCTGTTCGTCGAGGAGCACGTCGCGGTCCTCCGTGCCGCGGACGTCGTCGGCGATATGGAGACGGCCATCGAGTCCCTCGCGGAGGACATCGAGCGCACGCGGGGGAGCACGATCGTCGCGACCGGGCCGAGCGCCACCGCCGATATGGGCGCGCTGGTCAAGGGTGCACACGGCCCCGAGGACGTCCACGTCGTCCTCGTCGAGGAGGGGGCCTGAGGATGTCCAAGGCCGACGAGCTCCGCGAGATAATGCGGACCGAGGGGGCGGCGATCGCGCAGAACACCCAGGCGTTCAACGAGGGCCGGTACGACTCCGTGGCCGACCTCGAGGACTATGAGGAGCTGAAAGACCGGGCCCGCGCGATCAAGGCGGACGCCATCGAACGGCTGCCCGACCTGCTCGACGAGCTGACCGCGGCCGTCGAGGATAACGGCGGGACCGTCTACGTCGCCGACGACGCGGCGGACGCCAACGACTACATCCGGGCGGTCGCCGCCGACCGGGACGCCGACCGCGTCGTCAAGAGCAAGTCGATGACCAGCGAGGAGATCGAGGTCAACGAGGCGCTCGAAGCGGACGGTGTCGACGTCGTCGAGACGGACCTCGGCGAGTGGGTCCTGCAACTGGCCGACGAAGCGCCCTCCCACATCGTCGCGCCGGCGATCCACAAGTCCCGCGAGGGGATCGCGGAACTGTTCAACGACCGGTTCGACCCCGACGAACCGCCGGAGACCGCCGAGGAGCTGACCCGCTTCGCTCGCGAGAAGCTCGGCGAGCAGATCGTCGACGCCGAGGTGGGGATCACCGGCGCGAACTTCCTGGCGGCCGAGACCGGGACGATGGCGCTGGTCACGAGCGAGGGCAACGCCCGCAAGACGGTCGCGGCGACGGACACCCACGTCGCCGTCGCCGGCGTCGAGAAGATCGTCCCCAGCGTCGCGGACTTCGCACCCTTCGTGGAACTGATCGGCCGGTCGGGCACGGGCCAGGACATCACCTCCTACGTCTCGCTGCTGACCCCGCCGGTCGACACCCCGGTCGTGGACTTCCAGGACGACGAGACGCCCCTCTCGGAGTTCGACAGCGACCGCGACTTCCACCTCGTGCTCATCGACAACGGCCGGCTGGCGATGCGCGAGGACGACCAGCTCCGGGAGACGCTGTACTGCATCCGCTGCTCGGCCTGCTCGAACTCCTGTGCGAACTTCCAGAGCGTCGGCGGCCACGCCTTCGGCGGGGAGACCTACTCCGGCGGCATCGCGACCGGCTGGGAGGCCGGCATCGAGGGGCTGGAGACGGCCGCGGAGTTCAACGACCTCTGTACGGGCTGTTCGCGGTGTGTCAACGCCTGTCCGGTCGGGATCGACATCCCGTGGATCAACACGGTCGTCCGGGACCGCATCAACCGCGAGGGGACCACCGAACTCGACTGGCTCGTCGAGGGCCTGACCCCCGACGAGGAGGACGGGGCGCGCCGCTCCAGAAGCGCTTCTTCGGCAACTTCGCGACCGTCGCGAAGCTCGGCAGCGCGACGGCACCGCTGTCGAACTGGCTGGCCGACACGGGGGTCGCCCGGCAGGCGATGGCACGAGTCCTGGGGGTCGACCCGCGACGGGACCTCCCGACATTCGAGCGCGAGACGTTCGTCGCGTGGGCCGACGGTCGCGAGTCGCCGGTCGACGACCCCGAGCGCGAGGCCGTCCTCTACCCGGACCTCTACACCAACCACGTCCAGGTCGAGCGCGGGAAGGCGGCCGTGCGCGTCCTCGAAGCGCTCGGGGTCGACGTGGTCGTCCCCGACGCCCCCTCCAGCGGGCGCGCGCCGCTGTCACAGGGGATGGTCGCGACGGCGACCGACCACGCCGAGCGCGTGACCGAGGCGCTCCGACCCCACGTCGAGGATGGCCGCGACGTGGTGGTCGTCGAGCCCAGCGACCACGCGATGTTCCAGCGCGAGTACGAGAAGCTCGTCGACGGCGAGGCGTTCGCCGCGCTCGCCGAGAACAGCTACGAGGTCCTTGAGTACGTCTACGGGCTCCTTGACAACGGTGCCGAGGCGGAGGCGCTGGCGACCGCCGACGGCGACGGACTCGCTTACCACAGCCACTGCCAGCAGCGGACGCTCGGGCTGGAGGCCCACACCGTCGCCGTCCTGGAGGACTGCGGCTACGACGTCGTCACCTCCGAGACCGAGTGCTGCGGGATGGCCGGCAGCTTCGGGTACAAGTCCGACTACTACGAGGTCAGTATGGACGTGGGGAGCCGCCTCCGCGACCAGTTCCGGGCCGACGGCGTCGCCGACCGCGAGGTGGTCGCCAGCGGCACCTCCTGTCTGGAACAGATCGACGCCCTGCTGGAGCGCCGGCCGCGTCACCCGGTCGAACTGCTGGCCCCGTAGTCAGTTCAGCCCGACGTGCTCCCGGAACGCCCTCCCGGTGAGCCACTCCCGATCCCTCTGCGAGAGGCCCTCGACCTGTCTGAGCCAGTTGCACGCCTCGGCATAGGTGGCCTCGTCGCTGACGTTCGGGTAGTCCGAGCCCCAGATCACGCGCTCGCGGCCGAACGTCTCGACGTACCAGCGGACGTGGTCGTGCATGTCGGCGTACGGGAACGCCGCGTCCGACATGTGGACGACCTCAGAGACCTTGACGGCGACCGTCTCGTACTCCGCCAGGTCCGCGAACTGCGCGAAGGTCCCCTCGTCGGTCGGCGTCTCCGGCCCGGCGTGGGCGAAGTGGTCGAACAGGTACGACAGGTCCGGGTAGGTCTCGACCAGTTCGAGCGCCTGGTCGAGCTGGCCGTGGTCACAGAGGATCTGGACGGCGGCGTCGGTCTCGACGGCGGCCGCCCAGAACTCGGTCTCCTCGACGGCGTCGCGGAGCCACGTCACGCTCGGGTCGAACGTCTCCCACATCCGGTCGTACGGACAGGCGGCACCGAGACGGAAGCCGACGACGCCGTCGGTTTCCATACAGCGGCGGAGCCGTTCGGCCGCGTCGTCGGCGAACGGATCGAGCATCACGACCCCGTACAGCCGGTCGTGTTCCTCGACCGCCTCCAGCGTGTACCAGTTGTCCGTCCAGTCACAGATCGGGTAGCCGACGACGACGGCCTCGTCGACGCCGTTGCGGTCCATATCGGCCAGCAGTCGGTCCGCCGTGTAGACGGTGTGGACGTCGAAGGAGTCGACGAGGTCCAGGATCGGGCCGTTCACCCAGGGGTGTGTCTCGCTCGCCGGTCCCCACGCGTGGGTGTGCGTGTCGAGCATACCACCAGTGTCGTCGGTGCCGATAGTAAAAGTTACCTGAGGAAGACTGAAGCCGACCGAGCGTGAACGGGTGGCACGTATGCAACGGATAGCGTTCCACCTCCGGATCAAGGAGGGACAGCGCGAGGCGTACCGCGAGGAACACGAAGACGTCCCGACGGCGCTGGAGGAGGCCTACCTCGACTCCGACGCCGGCATCGAGACCTACAGCGTCTTCGAGAAGGACGGCCACGTCTTCGGCTATCTGGCGGTCGAGGATCCCGCGGCGATCAAGGACGTGATGGCCGAGAGCGACGCGCAGGCGGACTGGGACGAGGTGATGGACCCCATCCTCGTCGACGAGGACGACCCGTGGATGGACGAAGTGTACCGGATGGTCTGAGTCAGGCCTTCAGGTAGCCGCCGTCGACCGCGATCGACTCGCCCGTGATCCACTCGCCCTCGGCCGAGAGCAACAGGACCACCATATGGCCGATCTCGACCGGCTGTGCGGCCCGGTCGAGGATGTGCGTGTCCAGCGAGTCCGACAGCACTTCTTCGGGTGTCGTGTCCTGCTGTTCGGCCCGCTCTTCGAGCCACTCGTCGACCATCGGCGTCCGGACGGTCCCCGGTTTGATGGCGTTTGCCGTGATCCCGTGGTCGCTGAGTTCCTTCGCCAGTACCGTCGTCAGCGCGAGCACCGAGGCCTTGGACGCACCGTACGCGCCCTGGCCGCGGAACGGCCGCTCGGCCCCGACCGACGAGACGTTGACGATGCTCCCCTCGATCCCGTCGTCGATCATCTGGGTCGCGACTCGCTTCGAGACGAGGAACGGCCCCTTCGCGTTGACCGCGAAGTGGCGGTCCCACTCGGCCTCGGTGGTCTCCAACAGCGGGACCGAACGCTGGACGCCGGCGTTGTTGACGACGCCGTGGACGGGGCCGAGTTCGTCGACCGCGGTCTCGACCCCGTCGTCGACGGAGTCGCCGTCGGCCACGTCGACCTCGACGACGATCGCCTCGCTCCCGGTCTCGCGCACCAGCGACGCCGTCTCGGCGGCGGTCTCGGTGTCGACGTCGAAGACGGAGACGTCGGCTCCCGCCCGCGCACAGCGGACGGCGATCCCCCGGCCGATCCCCTGGGCGGCACCGGTGACGACGACGTGTCGGTCGGTCAGGCGCGAGTCGGACTGTACATCCCGGTCGGGGCTCTCCCGAGTGGACATATCACTGCCTGGGTGGGGAACTCACGTAAACGTGTGTGTTCGCCGTGGTGTCACACGATCACGCCGAGGGGCGGAAACTCGTCCGACGATATCGGAAGACGTACTCCCGGAATCCCGAACCGGAACGGGACCGGCGACGGAGTCCAGCGGCCGCGCCGGTCACGGAGCAGCCGTCGTTCGGACGGTCGCCGGCGAGTGCTGCGGTTCGCCGCGTGACTCACGGCTCGTTCGGTCCACTTCGCGAGACGGTTCCCGGGATGTGCGTTCCGACCACCCCCACTCCACAGGCGGTCGACCAATCGCCACTGCGACAGCCGCGAGTGAGCCACCGGGAGAATCTATCCGGTATGATCGGACGAGGGCCTCTCCCCCGCGACACGGTACGGGTATCGTGGGTCCGGCGACCCCGAACTGCGGGTCGCGTCTCTGAGGTACCCCGGACTGCCGAACAAATAACAGGCGTACTCGTGTTAGTAGACGACGATCCGTTCGGCACGGTGTCGACCGTCGGCGGGCCGGCGGCCGAGAGACGACGCGCTCGGCCCACAGTGTGTCCGACGATGGCGGAGACTCGCGAGCCGCGGTCTCGCTCGTTCTGTGACGCCGCTCTCGTCGTGCCGACTCCCCGTCGGTGGTCACGCGCGAGGCGACACGCGGTGGGGCCTCCGGGTCAGGACTGCTGGCACTCGCACCCGCCCTGCTCCAGCAGGTCGGTGATGGAGTGTTGGGTCCCGCAGGCCTGACAGAGGACCTGTGCGTCCACGAACACCTCGAAGTCGTCGAGCGCGAGCCGGTCCGTGTCCCGGAGCGCCTCGACCCGCTGGTCGATGACGGTGTGTGTCCGCGTCAGCAACCGCTGGATGCTCTGCTGGTCGGTCTCGACCTTCTCCGCGTCGGACGGCCCCTCGTAGGAGGCCCCCCGAACGTTCTGGAGGTACGACCGGATCGCCTGGTAGGTGACGAAGTTCGATTCGAGCGCGTCGACGTCGATCCCGTTCTGCTCGAGGCGCGACCGCGTCTCGGTGCGGACGCCCGTGCTGACGTCGTCGTCGGTCAGTTGCCGGTACGTGGTGTCGACCTCGCTGTCGAGCGCACTCATCCCGGCCTCGATGAGCTCCGTCTCCAGGAGCCGCTTGTTGAAGTACTCCGCGAGGTCGCGGAGGCTCATCCGGTCCTCGCCGTCGTCGGTCCAGCGCGCCTCCAGTTCCGTCCCGAGCCCCTCCAGTTCGTACTCGTCGATGAGCCTCGCCACCTTGTTCGACCGGCGGTCGGATTCTCCCTGTGACATTGTTGTGATCTCTCGTTGTGGGGGTCTCAGATATCGGTGACGTAGTTGTACTCCCCGGGCAGGGCCGCGGCGTCCTCCTCGAGGAGCGCGACGACGAGGTAGTCGACGTGATCGGCGAAGTACCCTACGAGGGTGGCGATCCGGTCGGAGTCGATCGCCTCCAGCGAGTCCAACAGCATGAAGGGGACCTCCTCGTGCAGGTCGTGGACCAGATACCCGGCCAGCGCGAACACGAGTCCCGTCACCTCCCGTTCGCTCTCGCTGAGGTGGTCGATGGTGTCCTCGTAGGCCGCCCCGTTCTCCGTCGTCCGGACCACGTGGATCTCGAAGGCGGTCTGTTGGACCTTCTGTCGCCCCTCTCGAACCGTCTTCTCCAGCCGCTCGATCCAGATGCGATCGAGGTTCTCGTAGTCGAGCATCTCCAGGATCGTGTCCATGTGATCGTTGAACCGCTCGACGGCGTCGGCCTCGATCTGGTCGATCTTGGTCCGCTTCTCGGTCAGTTCGTCGGCCAGCCGGTCGCGTTCCGCTCGGAGGTCGTCCGCCTCGTCGAGCATCTCCTCGATCGTCTCGATCTCGTCGGTGACCTCGTCGAGGTCGGACTCCAGCTGGTCGATCTCGAACTCGAGCTGGTTGGCCTCCTTGTGCAGGTCGAGGATGTCCCCGAAGTCCTCGGACTCGAGCGCGTCCACCTCCGCTTCGAGTTCCTCGACGTCGTCGGTCAGCTCGTCGCGGCGGTCCTTGAGCGAGTCGATCTGTTTCCCCCGGCGGTCGAGCTCGTCCTCGACCTGGGCCAGCGAGCTCTGGAGCTCCGACCGCCGGTCCCGCTGCCGCTCGATGTCGCGCTTGTCCGCCTTCAGGTCTTCGAGCTGATCCTTGATGTCGTTGAGTTCCGTGACCTTCTCGCTCCGGAGGTCCTGGAGCCGATCGATCGTCTCCTCGATCTGCTGGCGGTCGACCGTCGATCCACACGTCCAGCACACGATCTCGTCGGTGTCCGAGAGCAGGTCGTCCGTCACCGAGCCGTTGGCGTCGTCCGTCTCGAACTCCTCGAGCATCTGGTAGTCCTCCTCATCGAGGCGCTCCTCGTTGTACTGGATGAGGCTCTGGAGGTCCGAGATCTCCCCGTTGAGGCGCTGTCGGTCGTCGCGGAGCTGCTGGATCTCGGCGTCGAGGTCGGACTGCTCGGCCGTCGGCGTCTCCGGGAGGTCGTCGAGTTCCGCCTCGATCTCGCTGCGCTCCTGCTTGAGCGAGGTGATCGACTGCTGCTGGTTCTCGATCTTCCGGCGGACGGACTCGATCTCCGAACGGGTCGACCGCAGCTCCTGGAGCTTGCTCTCCAGCTCCTCCTGCTCCTGGCGGGTCTCCTCGACGCCACGGCTGTGGTCGTCGATCTCCGACTCCAGTTCGGCCAGCTCCTCGCGTTTCTCCGCGATCTCCGACTGGTACTCGTTGCGCTGTTGTTCGAGGTCCGGGAGGTCGGTCTTCCGCGACTCGATGGTCGCGAGTCGGTCGTTGATCTCGCCTTTCTCGGCCTCGAGCCGTTCGATATCGGACTTGAGGGACTCGGTGTCGATGGGTCGCATGATGAGGTCCCGGAGGTCCCCGTCCCGGGCCACGGCCTGCCGGGCCTCGTTGGTCTCGAGGAGGAACGCGAAGAGGTCGGCCACGGTCGGATCGTCGAGGTAGCCGCCGTCGTCCAGGACGACCGTGCCGTTCTGCCGTTCGAGGGTCCGCTCGTACTCGCTCTCGCCGAGCCGTAGGGACGCCCGCCCGGTCTCGGCGTCGCCCTTGAGCGTGGCCTGGTCGCTCCCCATCGCCGCCATGATCGCCTGCAGGAACGACGTCCGGTTCGTCGCGTTCTCGCCCGAGAGGACGGTCACGCCGGGTGGGATATCGAGTGCGGTCTCCGCGATCCCGCCGATGTTCTCCACGTCGATGTGTGCGACAGCAGACTTTTGCGTTGGAGTCGACATCAGTATACCCAAAGAGTCAGACTGGGCGTGTATAAATGTACCTATCCACCCACTCTCTGCCTCCGCCGGTCGGAAAGAGTAACAAAAGTACCGTTGTGATTTCGACTCCACCGGCGCGGTTCGATCGCCGCACGGTCCCCGACCGCGACGGCGCGTTCCCTCGGGACACGCTCCCGGCCGGTCCGGGTGCCCGCCGAAGCGTCGGGGCGTCGTCCTCAGCGCGACGCCGGTAGTCTCCGATCCCGCCGCCCCGGAATCGCTTCGCCGCTCGTTCGCTCGCGCGACCGGTGACGACCGTACCCGAGGTGTACAAACGATGATGACATATAGTTCGACAACGTCGAACAAGAGCTGTCCGGACCACGGCCCGGGCGAAGTCCGTCACTGAGGGCGGACGAACACACTACTTTTAGCTCCGGTTCCGACGAACGAAACGGCTGCGGACGCGCGGCGTCGCCACCTCACACGACGCTCTACCCGAACAGACGCCGCTCTACCGGCACGACGTGGGAGACGAGTGCCCTGACCATCAAAGTTCGACGCTCTCGAACTCGACGTACGGTCTCGTCGGACAGCGAGCGACCCCGGACGGTGGGGAAGACGGCGGGTCCGGCTCGCTACGAGTGAGCGATGTTGAGTTCGAGTTCGTTCGCGGCACCCAACAGCAGGTCCGGCAGCTCCTCGGTGAACCGCTCGCCCTTCAGTCGGTGGGACGGCCCGGTGACGCTCAGCCCGCCGATGACCTCGCCCTGTTCATCGCAGATGGCGACGCCGACCGCGTGTGTCCCCTGTAACGACTCTTCGCGGTTGAAGCTGTAGCCCCGGTCGCGGATCTCCGCCAGTTCCGCCATCAGCTCGTCCGGGTCCGTGATCGTGTACTCCGTCATCGGTTCGAACTCCATTCGTTCGATCATTTCGAACAGCTCGTCCTCGGGGAGTTCCGCCAGGATGGCCTTCCCCGCGGAGGCCGCGTAGAGCGGGATCCGGCTCCCGATTCCGGGGTCCGTGTGGACTGCCTGTTCGCCGACCGACCGTGCGAGATACACCGCCTCGGCGTGTTCCTCGACGAAAAACTGCGCGCGCTCCCCGGTCTCGTCGGCGATCTCTTCGACCTTGTTCCGGATGAGTTTGTACCCGTCGTAGCTGTTCCGAGCGGTCACTCCGATGTCGAGGAACCGGAGCCCGACGTGGTAGCCGTCGTCCCGTTGTACGACGTACCCGAGTTCCTCTAGCGTTCGCAGATGCCGGTGTACCGTGCTCTTCGCGTAGTCGAGTTCGGTCACGATCTCGGTCAGCGTCATCCCGCTCCCGTTCTTGATGCAACAGACCACGTCGAACATCGTTCGCGCGGTCTGGACCGAGTCCGATTGTTCGTTCGTTCCCTGTGCCATACGCCAACCAAGATGGGCCGGCGGTAAAACTGGTTCGATCAGTTCGAACAATATCGGCCGATTCGTGACAGTCGATACCACGCCTCACTGCCGGCCCGAGCGGTGGAGTGCCGCGGCCGATAGCCAGTTTTAATCCGTTCAGTCCTGTGGTCAGCATCGTGGCATCCCTCTCGTCGATCGCGGGGTCGGATACGGACATCGTTCGGGAACGCTCGTTCCAGTTGCTGTTCCTGACGAACATGCTTCCGCCACTGGGGACGGCGCTGATGTCGCCCGTCCTGGACTCGCTCGTCGACCCCCTCGGTGCGACGCCCGCGACCGTCGGACTGATGATGTCGGCGTTCACCGCCCCGGCGGTGTTCATCATCCCGGTGACGGGGTTCCTCGCCGACCGATACGGCCGACGTCCGGTCATCCTGTTCGGGCTCCTGTGGTTCGGGGCGACCGGGACCGCGATCGCGTTCGTCGGGGAGTTCCGGGTCGCCCTCGCGCTCCGGTTCTGCCAGGGGATCGGGTTCGCGGCGCTCACGCCGATCATCATCACGAGCCTGGGGGACCTCTACTCCGGGACGAAGGAGGCGACGGCACAGGGCCTCCGGTTCACGGGCTCCGGGGTCGCACAGACGGTGTTCCCGCTCGCCGCGGGGGTCCTCGTCGGTGTCGGCTGGCAGTACCCGTTCCTGCTGTACGCGATCGCGTTCCCGATCGCACTGGTCGTGTACCGGTGGTTCGAGGAGCCCGTCCACGCGACCGACGAGGCCGAGTCGGAGGTGGCCGTCCTGGAACAGCTGACCGACCTCTGGGCCGTCGTCAGCCACCGCCGGGCGTGGACCATCGTCGTCGCTCGGGGGTCCGGGACGCTCGTGTGGCTGGGCTTCCTCACGTACAACTCCATCGTGGTCGTCGACGTCCTCGGTCGCACGCCCGCCGCGGCCGGCCTCCTCGCCGCGGTGGCCAGTACCAGCTACGCGCTCGCGGCGACCCAGGCCGGTCGTCTCACGGCGCGGTTCGAGCGGCGACTCTACCCGCTCGTCACGACCAACGTCGCGATGGCCGTCGGTCTGACGACGGTCTTCCTCGCGGGTTCGCTGGCGGTCGCGACCGTCGGTGTCGTGGTGATGGGCGTCGGCTTCGGCATCACGCTGTCGCTGTACCGGAGCATCGTCACCGACGTCGCGCCGCCGGCGTACCGCGGCGGGCTGGTGAGCATCGGTGAGGGGAGCGGGCGCGCCGCGGCGACGGTCACGCCCATCGCGATGGGCGGTGCGATCGCGGTTGCCGCCCCGCGGCTCGGGTTCGTCCCGGCCGTCCGTGCGGTCGGGGCCACGACGGCCGTCGTCGGCGTCGCCGTCGGTGTGGTCTGCCTGTTCCTGATGAGCGCGGCACCGCCGATCCGCGTCGACGGCGCGTGACCACCGGAGCTTTGTCGGCGCTCGCCGTAGCACCGACACCCGATGCCAACCGACTCGCCCCCGATCACGGTGCTGGACCACGACGCCCACGGAATCCCGGCCGCGGACTACGTGGACGTCCTCCGACGGCGGCTCCCGGACCACTCCGTCGCGCTCGCCCGGACGGCCGCCGAGCGCCGCGACCACCTCGCCGACGCGCGTATCGTCGCCGGCACGTCCATCGACCGGTCGACCCTCGACGAGGCCCCCGAACTGCGGTTGTTCGCCTGCAACGCCGCCGGCGTCGACCACCTGCCGCTGGACCTCCTCGACGAGCGCGGCGTCGCCGTGACGAACGCCTCGGGCGTCCACGGTCCCAACGTCGCCGAGCACGTCCTCGGGTGGGTGCTGACGTTCACCCGCCGGCTGGACGAGGGCCGCCGCCGACAGCAGCGCCGCGAGTGGCGGCGGTTCCAGTCCTTTACCGACCTCGCTGGGAGCACCGTCACCGTCGTCGGCCTCGGCGCGATCGGCGAGGCGCTCGTCCAGCGGTTCGACGCGTTCGACGTCGACACGATCGGCGTCCGCCACACGCCGTCCAAGGGCGGCCCGACCGACGAGGTGGTCGGGTACGACGACCTGCTCGCCGTGCTGCCGCGGACGGACGTGCTCGTGCTCGCCTGTCCCCTCACCGACGCCACCGACGGTCTCGTCGGCGAGCGGGCTCTCGACGCGCTCCCGACCGACGCGATCCTCGTCAACATCGCCCGGGGCGGCGTCGTGGACACGTCCGCGCTGGTCGACGCCCTCCGGTCGAACGCTATCCACGGGGCCGCGCTGGACGTGACCGACCCCGAACCGCTCCCGACCGACCACGACCTCTGGGGGTTCGAGAACGTCTTCCTCACGCCCCACGTCGCGGGGCACACGCCGGACTACTGGGAGCGTCGCGCGGACATCCTCGTCGAGAACGTCGAGCGAATCGCCGAGACGGGCGCGTACGACGACCTCCGGAACCGGGTGCTGTAGGCGCAGCGCCCTCCCGTCTTCACTGGTAGGCCGCGATACCGGTGAGGTCCTCGCCCAGCACCAGCGTGTGGATGTCGTGGGTCCCCTCGTAGGTGTACACCGTCTCCATGTTCGCCATGTGTCGCATCGGGGAGTAGTCGGCCGTGATGCCGTTCCCGCCGAGCATCTCCCGCGCGATCCGGGACTGGTCCCGTGCCATCCTGACGTTGTTTCGCTTGGCCATCGAGACGTGTTGCGGCCGCAGGTCGCCGGCCTCCTTCAGGTCGGCGAGTCGGTGGGCGAGCAACTGCGCGAGCGTGATCTGGGTGGCCATCTCCGCGAGCTTCTCCTGCTGGAGCTGGAACCGCCCGATCGGACCGCCGAACTGCTCGCGCTCGGTGGCGTACTCGCGGGCCGTCTCGAAGCAGTTCCGGGCAGCACCGACCGCGCCCCAGGCGATCCCGTACCGGGCCTGCGTGAGACAGGACAGCGGCCCCTTCATCCCCTCGACGCCCGGCAGACGGTTCGACTCCGGAACGTAGACGTCGTTCAGTCCGATCTCGCCGGTGATCGACATCCGGAGCGAGAGCTTCTCCTCGATCTCGTTGGTCGTGACGCCGTCGCGGTCGGTCTCGACGAGGAAGCCACGGACCGGGTCCCCCTCGCTGCTCAGGTCCCGAGCCCACACCACGGCGACGTCCGCGATCGGCGAGTTCGTGATCCACGTCTTCGACCCGTTCAGAACGAACCCGTCGCCGTCCCGTTCGGCGCTGGTCTCCATCGCCGACGGATTCGAGCCGTGTTCCGGCTCCGTCAGCCCGAAACAGCCGACCGCCTCGCCGCTCGCCAGCGCCGGGAGCCACTCGTCTCTCTGTGTCTCGCTCCCGTAGGCGTGGATCGGGTACATCACGAGCGCCCCCTGGACCGACGCCATCGACCGCAGCCCCGAGTCACAGGCCTCCAACTCCTGCATCACGAGCCCGTACGCCCGCTCGCTGAGGTTCGGGAGGCCGTAGCCGTCCAGGTTCGGCGCGTAGAACCCCATCTCTCCCATCTTCGTGACGAGCTCCGTCGGGAAGGTTCCGTCGAGCCAGTGCCGGCCGGGGTCTTCGATCTCCGCGTCGACGAACTCCCGGGCCGAGTCGAGGACGAGCCGTTCCTCCTGTGACAGCGACGCCTCCAGGTCGAAGTAGTCGAGCATACGCGTCTCTGCTCTCTCGACTACCAAAATGGGACCACCGTGTTCCCGGTCAGTGGGAACGCGTCTCAGAACCCGCTGGTCCCGTCGAGCAGGTGCTCCTCGACGACGGACTCGTCGAGTTCGATCCCCAGGCCCGGCTCCTCGGGGACCTCGATGTAGCCGTCCTGGATGAGCGGTTCGTCCCGGGCGAGCAGGTCGTCCCACCAGTCGACCTCCAGCGCGTGGTACTCCAGCACGTCGAAGTTCGGGACGGCCGCACCGAGGTGGACACAGGCCATCGTCCCGACGGGGCTGCAGACGTTGTGCGGCGAGACGGGCATGTAGTTCTCCTCGGCCCGGTCGGCGACCCGCATCGTCTCGGCCAGGCCCCCGACGGTGGTCGGGTCCGGGGTGATGATGTCGACCCCGTGTTCGTAGACCAGCTCGCTCAGTTCGAACACGCGGAACCGGTTCTCGCCGGTGGCGACCGGGGTGCGGGTGTCCTGTGTCACCTCGATCTGGGCGTCTATGTTCTCCGGCGGGACGAGGTCCTCGAGCCACATCAGCTTGAACTCCTCCAGTTCGTGGGCCAACCGCTTGGCGCTCTCGACGGAGTAGTCCCAGTGACAGTCGAAGGCGAGGTCGACGTCGTAGCCGATCTCGTCGCGCACCGCGGCGACGATCTCGCGTTTCTCCTCGATGGCCTCGTTGGTCAGCCGGCCGTTGTACGGGTCCGGGTCGTTGTCCGCCGGCAGGTCGAGGTCGAACTTCAGCGCGCTGAAGCCCATGTCCGTGACGCGGGCGGCCTCGGCGGCGTACGCCTCCGGGGAGTACGCCTCGGCGTCGGCGTAGGCCGTCGCGCCGTCCTCGACCTCGTAGGCCTCGCCGGCGTGACAGTCACAGTAGATGCGCACCTGGTCCCGGTATTTCGAGCCCAGCAGCTGGTAGACCGGGAGGTCGAGGATCTTGCCGGCGGCGTCCCACAGCGCCACCTCGATGCCCGAGGCGGCGGTGACGACTTTCCCGGTGGTGCCACCGTGGCCGGACATCTCCTGGACGATGTACCGGACGAGCCGTTCGACGTCCAGCGGGTTCTCGCCGAGCAGGAACCGCTTCGTGTACTCGACGAGTTCCGGGACGCCACCGCCCCGGTAGGACTCGCCGATGCCGGTCACGCCGGCGTCGGTCTCGACCTTGATGAGGTTCCACTCGAAGTTGCCCTCGACGACGGCGGTCGTGATGTCGGTGATCTGTACGTCTCGCTCGGGGTCGCGCGTGTCGATGTGGTCGGAATAGTCTCTCATTTGCTGAACTCCTGGAGTGCGGCTTCGTCTAGCTGTACGCCGTGGCCCGGCTCGTCGGGGAGCGGGATCCGTCCGCTATCGTCGGGTTCGACCGGGTCGACGACCACGTCGTCGAACACCTTCACGTCCATGTCCCGGTAGAAGTACTCGATGAACAGGCCGTTCTCGATCGCACCCAACAGCGACGTGTGGATGTTCCAGTTGTAGTGGGGCGCGATGGGGACGTCGTAGGCGGCGGCGTGGTTGGCGATGCGGAGCCACTCCGTGATCCCGCCACAGACGGTGACGTCCGGCTGGAGGACGGTCGCCGCCCCGGTGTCGTGGAGCCGGGCGAAGTTGTGGCGCGTCCCCTCCAGTTCGCCGGTCGCGACCGGGTAGGAGAGGGCGTCGTTGACCTCGGCCATCGTCTCGACCCGGTCGATCATCACCGGCTCCTCGATGAAGTAGGGGTCGTACGGCTCGAAGGCCCGGCAGGCCCGGACGGCCTCGGTCGTCGACGACCAGACGCCGTTGGCGTCCAGCAGGAGCGTCCGGTCGTCGCCGATCTCGTCGCGGACGGCGGCCACGCGGTCGACCTCCTCGTCGACGGAGCGACGGCCGACCTTCATCTTGACCGTGTCGTGGCCCTCGTCGAGGTACCGGCTGACCTCCGCGCGCAGCCCCTCGTGGCCCTTGTCGTCGCGGTAGTAGCCGCCGCTGGCGTAGGACGGCACCGACTCCGCGTAGCCGCCGAGCAGCTTGTGCAGCGGCTGGCCCGCGGCCTTGGCCGTGATGTCCCACAGCGCCATATCCACCGTGGAGATGGCCCGCAGGAACAGCCCGTGCCGGCCGACCTGGACGTTGCCCTCGTACATCTCCTCCCAGAGCCGCGCGGTGTCGCGGGGGTCCTCGCCCTCGACGACCGGCGCGAGCCGGGACTCGACCGCGTCGGCGATCAGCGGGGCCGTCTCGTAGCCCAGCGAGTAGCCGACGCCCTCCAGCCCGCTCTCGGTCCTGACGCGGGTCACCGCGTGGTCGCGGAAGGTGAGCGTCCGGTTCGAGAACGACACCGGGGACTCCAGGGGTATCTCTATCGGGAACGACTCGACCGCAGCGATCTCCATAGCGGTTCCGCGAGGGTCGGAGTAAAATAGCCACTCGTCACGGCAACACTTACCAGACAAACATTTGTGTGGGGGCTCGTACACCCTCCGGTATGGACATCCCCGACCGGAGCGAGGTGGACGACCTCATCGATCCCAGGCCGCTCCCGACGTTCGCACGGGTCCGGTACGACCCGCCGGCTGAGACTGTCACGAACCTCGAAGCGACGGCCCAGGCCGAACTCGACGCCCTCCCCCTCGGGGCACTCGACGAGGGCGCGACCGTCGCCGTCGGCGTCGGGAGCCGCGGCATCCACCGGATCGACGACGTGACGGCGGCCGTCGTCGACGGGCTGACCGAGCGCGGCCTCGACCCGGTGCTCGTCCCGGCGATGGGGAGCCACGGCGGGGCGACGGCGGCGGGACAGCGCGAGGTGCTGGCCTCCGTCGGCATCACCGAGGAGCGGGTCGGCGCGCCGATCGACGCCCGGATGGACACCGAGCGACTGGCGACGGTGACCGTCGGCGACACCGAGATGCCGGTCCACGTCTCGACGGCCGCGATAGCGGCCGACGCCGTCATCGTCGTGAACCGCGTCAAGGCCCACACGAACTTCACCGGTCCCGTCGAGAGCGGCCTGACGAAGATGACCGTCGTCGGCCTCGGCAAGCAGCGGGGCGCGAAGACGTTCCACTCGACCGCAATCGAGGAGGGGTACGTCGAGACGCTCACGCCCGCACTGGACGTGATCCGATCGGAGACGCCGCTGCTCGGCGGGATCGTGCTGGTCGAGAACTTCCACGAGGAGATCGCCCACGTCGAGGGCGTCCCCGCCGACTCGTTCCTGGACCGCGAGCCGGCCCTGCTCGACCGGGCCGACGAGGAGATGGCGACGCTCCCGGTGCCGGATCTGGACCTGCTGGTCGTCGACGAACTCGGCAAGGAGATCTCCGGGGCCGGGATGGACACGAACGTGATCGGGCGGTACCGGGTCCTCAACGCGCCCGACCCCGAGACGCCCGACATCGACCTCGTGTACGCCCGCGGGCTGACCGAGGCGACGAAGGGCAACGGCACCGGCATCGGGCTGGCGGACCTCACCCGGGAGCGAGCGGTCGAACAGCTCGATCTCGGGACGACCTACGCGAACGTGCTCACGAGCGGCTCGCTCGCGAAGGCCAAGCTCCCCGTGGTCGCCCCCGACGACGAGTTCGCCCTGCGGACGGCGCTGGCGGCGCTGGGCGGTTACGACCCCGAGACGGCTCGGATCGCGTGGATCCGGAACACGGAGGACCTCGGAGAGCTGCGCGTCTCGGCCCCGCTGGTCGAGGAACTCCCGGCGGACGCGACGGTTCTCGACCGGGAGCGCGTCGTCTTCGAGGACGGGACCGCCTCGTTCGCTCCCGAGTAGCGCCGGCGCTTGCCTGTAGGGAAACGTTTTCACGTCCGACTCTGGTGTTGTCTCACATGGATCTGGAGATAGACGGCAACGCGGCGCTCGTGACAGCATCGTCGAGCGGACTCGGCAAGGCCTCGGCCACCGCCCTCGCCCGGGAGGGGGTCGACGTAGTGATCAACGGCCGCGACGAGGAGCGACTGGCCGAGGCGCGCGAGGAGATCGCGGCCGAGGCCGAGGGTCGCGTCGTCGCACAGCCGGGCGACCTCACGGACCCGGAGGACGTCGAAGCGATGGTCGAGACGACCGTCGAGGAGTTCGGCGGGCTCGACCACCTCGTGACCAGCGCCGGCGGCCCGCCCTCCGGTGCCTTCCTCGACACGGACGACGAGGACTGGGAGGAAGCCTACGAACTGCTCGTGATGAGCGTCGTCCGCCTGGCCCGCGAGGCGTACCCCCACCTGAAGGAGGACGGCGGCGGCACCATCGTCACCATCACCTCCCGCAGCGTCAAGGAGGCCCTCGACAGCCTCGTCCTGTCGAACTCCGTCCGGATGGGCGTCATCGGGCTGGAGAAGACCCTCTCGAAGGAGTTCGCGCCGGAGGTCCGTGCCAACGCCGTCCTCCCGGGGCCACACGAGACCGCGCGCATCCAGGAACTCGTCGAGGACGCCGTCGAGCGCGGCGAGTACGACTCCTACGAGGAGGGGCTCCAGGGCTGGGCCGGCAACCCCCTCGAACGGATCGGCGACCCGATGGAACTGGGCAACACGGTCGCGTACCTCTCCTCGCCGAAGTCCGGGTTCGTCAACGGCACCGCGCTGCCCATCGACGGGGGCTCCACGGGGGCGAACCTATGAGACCGGTCACGTTCGACGAGGCCGAGACCTACGAGCCCGACGAGGGGTGGCGACGGGTCGCGCTGGCCGGCAGCGACCAGTTCTCCTTCGAGTGGTTCGAGAAGCCGCCGGGGCACAGCTCCCCGATGCACGACCACGAGAACGAGCAGGTGTGTCTCTGTCTGGAGGGCGAACTGACCGTCGCCACCGAGGACGACTCGGTGACGCTGGCACCGAACGACTCGGTGCTGCTGGAGTCCAACGAGACACACCGCGTCGAGAACACCGGTGACGAGCGGGCCGTCGGCCTGGACGTGTTCGCGCCGGGCCGCTCGTTCGACTTCTGGACGGACCGCGAGGAATGAAGTACCTCGCACGCACCGCCGAGGGCCGACCGCTGCTCGGCGACGACGGGGGGTTCGTCCCCCTCGGAGCGGCGGAGCCGGACCTCGGGAGCGTCCGCGACGCACTCCCGCGTGCGGCCGCGGGGACCCTGGCCGATCCCGCCGACGCGCCAGCGCCGCGAGTGCCGGCCGCCGACCTCACGCTCGGCCCGCCGCTCGACCGGTTCGGGAAGCTGTGGGGCATCGGGCTCAACTACGCCGAACACGCCGGCGACCTCGACGAGGACCGCCCCGACGAGCCGGCGAGCTTCATGAAGCCGTCGTCGGTGCTGACCGGTCCCGGCGGGCCGATCCGGCTCCCACCGACTGACCAGAGCGAGCGGGTCACCGCGGAGGCCGAGCTCGCGGTCGTGATGGGACGCGAGTGTCGCAACGTCGACGAGGCGGCCGTCGACGACGTCGTCGCCGGCTACCTCCCGGTCATCGATATGACCGCCGAGGACGTCCTCCAGCGGAACCCCCGGTTCCTGACCCGAGCCAAGAGCTACGACACGTTCCTCGTCGTCGGCCCCGCCTTAGCGGTGCCCGAGGACCCGCTCGACCTCTCCTCGCTGCGGGTCGCCACCGAGGTCGACGGGACCGTCGAGGCCGAGAACGAGATCCGGAATATGCTGTTCCCGCCCGCGGAGATCGTCGCCTTCCACTCCGACGTGATGACGCTCCGGCCGGGCGACCTGTTCAGCACGGGCACGCCCGGCGCGGCCCCGATCGAGCCGGGCGACGACGTGCGTGCCACCGTCGAGTCGATCGGGTCCGTCTCGGCGACGGTCACGCGGTAGCGCGGTCGGGAGCAGCTTTTTGTCGGTCCGCGACGGACATCCGGGTATGTACCGGGTGCTCCTACCGGTCGACGAGAGCGCGAACCGTGCGGAACTGGCGGCGAGCGCCGTCGAGGCGCTCCCCGGCGCGGCCGACGACGTCGAGGTCGTCGTCCTGAACGTCTACGAGGAGTTCGAGGCGACGGCCGAGGGCAAGGTCAAGTCCGAGGAGATCTGGGACGAGGGGAACTTCCCCGAGAGCGTCGAGACGATCGCGGACCGGTTGGCGTCCGAGGGGATCGCCGTCTCGAAGCGCCGGGAACACGGCGATCCCGCCGAGGAGATCGTCGCCGTCGCGGACGACCTCGACGCCGACAGCATCGTGATGGGCGGTCGCAAGCGGAGCCCGACCGGCAAGGTCCTCTTCGGTAGCGTCACCCAGTCGGTGATGCTCGCGGCCGACCGGCCGGTGATGGTGACGTTCACGGAAGAATAAATCGAGAACCAGTCGTACCGTTCATTTCCTGGCTGGTAGTATTCATAACGTTTCTTGGTGCAGTAAATGAATAGATTGTTATAGTAGCCAGGTGTTGGACCGAATGGCTATGGCGGAAGACAGCAGTATGCAGCGGCGCAAGTTCCTGTACAGTGCAGCGACAGCCAGTGTCGTCGGCCTCGCCGGCTGCGGTGGCGGCGACGGCGGCGGTGGAGACGGCGGTAGCGACGGCGGTGACGGCGGTGACGGCGGTAGCGACGGCGGCGACGGCGGTGGCGAGACCACCAGCGGCGACGGCGGCGACGGGGGCGGCGACCAGCAGTACTCGCTGCGGGTCGGTACTTCCGCCGGCGGGACACGCGACGTCGGGCTGGCCGTCGAGCGTGCCGTCAGTCAGCACAGCGACTCGCTGGACTACTCGACCATCGAGAGCCCGGGCTACATCGGGACGATCTACCGGATGGCCCAGGGGCAGTTCAACGGCGGCATCACCGACAACAACTCCCTGCTCAAGGCCATCGAGGACCGCGGCCGCTTCTCCGAGCAGTCCGTCGACCGCATCCCCTACTACGGGTTCTACGCGTTCCCGTACAGCATCTACATCGTCGCACGCGACGGCACGGGCATCGAGACGTTCGACGACCTCGCGGGCGCGAACGTCTACCCGGCCGAGCCCGGCTACTCGACCCGGGCGACCACGCTGGACGTCTGGTCCCAGGAGCCGACACAGGGCGTCTACGAGGAGATGAACATCCAGAACATGGGGGTCGACTCCGCGCCCGGTGCGCTGGAAGAGGGCAGATCGACGCCGCGATCGCCTACGGGACCCCCGGCGTTCGGTACACGGGCTGGGTCCGGGAGTACTCCTCGCGCGTCGACGTCCACTACGTCGAGCCGACCGACGCGCTCATCGAGTCCGCCGAGTCCTACGGCGGTGCCGGTGCCAGCCGGACCGACTACAGCGAGTGGGGGATGGGCCAGGACATCGGCACCGACGAGGTGTTCCACTGGGACCTGCAGGTCAACTACACGTTCAACCCCGAGGCCACGAACGGGGCCGTCTACGAGCTCTGTCGCGTCGTCGACGAGCACAACGAGACGGTCAACGAGGGCGAGGCCCAGTTCAACGACTTCGAGTCGACCAGCGAGATGCTGGCGTCCGCCCGACAGAACATCCCGGTCCACCCCGGTGCGGTCCAGTACTACAAGGACAACGACGCCTGGGACGACAGTCTCCAAGAGGGTGAGTAAGTCGCTTGTCCCCGGCTACGCCGCTGACTGAAGAAGGGGAAGCCGACACCACCACTGACACACATGAGCTCAGAAACGACACAGACCGGACGCCTGCCGACACTCGTCCGAGGACTCGACGTCACCGTCACCGCGGCGGCCGTCGTGTTCTGGGCGATCGTCCTCGCGTGGGCGTACACGCAGACGTGGTCGACGGTCCGGTACGGCACCGTCTTCGTCGGCGGCATCATGACGGTGTACGCCCTCAATGAGACGCGCGAGGCGGTCGAGGCGGGCGACTGGATCGACGGTGCGGTGTTGATCCCGTCGTCGCTCGTCCTCATCACCGCCTCGGCGTACTTCGCGCTGAACTTCGAGCAGGTGTACCTCCTCAGACAGGGGTTCGCACTGGAACACGAGTATATGCTCGCGCGGCTCATCATCATCTCGCTGCTGTACCTGACGTGGCGCGAGTTCGGGAACCTCTTCCTCGGGCTCGTCGTCGGGGTGATGATCTACGCGATCTTCGGCGACGCCGTGCCGGGCGTGCTCGGCCACGCGGGGATGTCGGAGCTGACGCTCCTCCAGGCGACGGTGACGGACCTCTACGGCTTCTACGGGCAGCTCACCCAGCTGACCGCGTCGTGGATCGCACCGTTCCTGCTGTACGCGGGGCTGCTGTTCGCGTACGGGGCGTTCGATCTGATCCTACGGGTCGCCATCGTCGCCGCGAACTACATCAAGTCCGGGGTCGCACAGACCGCCGTCCTCTCCTCGGCGGTCATCGGCTCGATCAACGGCTCCTACACCGCCAACGCCGCGATGACCGGGTCGTTCACCATCCCGACGATGCAGGAGAGCGGGATGGCCGGCCACCGGGCGGCCGGCATCGAGGCCGTCGCCTCCACGTCCGGACAGGTGCTCCCGCCCGTGATGGGGGCCTCCGCGTTCGTGATGGCGTCGTACCTCGGCGTCCCGTACGTCAACATCATCGTCGCCGGGCTCGTCCCGGCGGCGATCCTGGTCGCCTCCATCGGCATCGCGGTCCACTACACCGCGCTCAGCGACGCGAGCAGCCAGGAGATGGAGTTCTCGGAGTTCTTCGACGAGACACTCTCGACCGAGCAGAAGGTCTTCGAGGCCTTCCGGTTCGGGATCCCCTTCGGGATCCTCATCTACCTGCTGGGTATCGCCCAGTTCACCGTGATGACCTCGGCGCTGTACACCGTCGTCGCGATGGTGCTCACCGGCATCCTGATGCCGACGGTCCAGCGCCTCGTCGACTCCGACGAGACGACGCCCGGCCAGGAGTTCGTCTCGCAGGTGAAAGACACGATCCACGGCTTCCGGCGCGGTGCCATCATCCTCGCGCCCATCGCGATCATCCTGGTGGTCATCAGCGGCGTCGTCAACATCTTCGGGACGACCGGCGTCCCGGCGAAGATCGCGCTGCTGCTGATCAACCTCTCGGGCGGCGTCCTCCTCTTCGCGGTCCTGCTGGGGATGGCCGTCGCGATCCTGATGGGCGTCGGGATGCCGACGGTGGCGGCCTACGTCATCGTCGCCATCCTGATCGTCCCGACGTTCGTGGCCGACTTCGGAATCCCGGAGATCACGGCCCACTACACGGTGTTCTACGCCGCGATACTGGCCGGCATCACGCCACCGGTGGCGACCGCCGCGGTCGTCGCGGCCGGGATCGCGGAGGCGAACTTCTGGCGGACCTGCGGGGCGGCTATCAAGATCGCCGCGCCGCTGTTCGTCCTGCCGGTCTCGTTCGTCTACAACCCCGCGATGGTGTCGATGTCGCTCGGCCTGAGCACGGTCGTCGTCGGCTCGCTCGTGCTGCTTGGCGCGATCACGATCATCTACGGGCTCAACTACCCGTTCCGGATGAAGCCGGGCCGGACGATCGGGCTCAGGGCGCTGTTGACCGCCCTCGGGGTCTTCGTGATGGTCTACCCCAACAACGTCGTGAAGCTCGGCGGTATCGCCGTCTTCGTCGGGATCTTCCTCGCGGAGAAGGTGATGGTCCGCGGCCTCGAACTGCCGTTCAAACGGGGGGCAGGACAGTGAGCGGAGAGGAGTCCCCCGAGGACATCGCCGCGAGCTCGGCGGAGAAAGCCGGCGGGCTGGGCGAGATCATCCCTGACCCGCTGATGCCGGTCTGGCGGCGCGTCCAGCTGATCCAGGACTTCCGGGACACCCACGGCGAGAAGTACGTCGCGGTCCTCGAGCTCCTCACGGCGATCGCGCTCATCGGCGGGTACGTCTGGTGGATCTACCTCTACCTGCTGGGCGGGTCCGGCGCACCGATCTGAGGCTGTCACCTTCCGCTCTCTTCGAGGCACGCCCGCTCGCGGTCGCGACCGCACTTCTTCGTGACTCGCCCCACTCAGGCGGGAGTCCTCACTCGTACCACTCCGCGGCCCGCTCGACGTCGTGTGGGATGTGTTCGTCCCGCGCCGTCACGTCGTCGAGGTAGTCACGGAGCTTCGGACGGAACGCCGGGTGGGCGCAGTTCTCGACGATGCGTTCGGCCCGCTCGACGGGCGCGAGGCCGCGGACGTCGGCGACACCCTGTTCGGTGACGAACACGTCGACGTCGTGTTCGGTGTGGTCGACGTGGAACGTCATCGGGACGACACGGGAGATCGCGCCGTCTTTCAGCGTCGACGGGAGCGCACAGACCGAGACGAGGGCGTTCCGGTTGAAGTCGCCCGAGCCCCCGAGGCCGTTGATCATCTCCGACCCGCGGACGTGGGTCGAGTTGACGTTGCCGTAGATGTCGAACTCGATGGCGCTGTTGACCCCGACGACGCCGAACCGGTCGATGAGTCCCGGGTGGTTGGCGACGTCGGCCGGCCGGAGGACGATGTCCTCGGCGTACCGCTCGACGTCGTCGAACAGTCGGCGCTGGCCCTCGTCGGTCAGCGCCAGCGAGGTCGCGCTCGCACACGCCAGCCGGCCGGCGTCGAGCATGTCGAACAGCCCGTCCTGGACGAGTTCCCCGAAGTAGACGACGTCGCGGTCGCCGAAGTCCAGCTCCTGCAGCTCCCCCATCAGGGCGTTACCGAGTGACCCGACGCCGAACTGGAGCGAGACGGCGTCGTCGAACACCGGCGAGCGGTCCATCTCTTCGGCGAGGAACGACCCGAGGTTGGCCGCGATGGCCAGGTCGTCGTCGGTCGGCTCCCGGAACGTGTACGTCGAGTCCGAACGGTCGGTCTCGACGACGCCGGCGAGCTTCTCGGCCTCGAAGCCGACGTATCGGTCGCCGATGCGTTCGCCCGGGCCGGAGAGCGGGATCGGCCCGCGATCCGGCGGGGCCGCCGGCCGGTAGACGTCGTGTAGGGCCTGTAGCGCCAGCGGTTGCCGGCGGTTCAGCTCGACGTAGAGCCGGTCCGCGGCCTCGACGAACGCCGGCACCTGCCCCAGCGACGTGGACGGGACGAACCAGTCCTCGCCGACGGCGACCGCCTCGACGACCGCCACGTCGGGATCGACCAGCCCGCCGTACTGCACCTCGTCGCCGATGGCGGAGGCGTGACGGTCCCCGAAGGCGATCTCTCGCCGGTTCGTCGCCGCACGGGCGACGTCGGAGAACTGGTACGAGAAGCGGCGGGCGACCGCGCCGGACTCGACGAGGTCGACGTCGATCTCCTCGCCGACGTTGCCGCTGTGGACGACTGTCAGCGACAGGTCCCGGTCGTCAGCCGCCAGCGCGAGCGGGATCGCCTTCGGGTAGCCGACGCTCCCGAAGCCGCTCGTGAGAACCGTCGCGTCGGGTTCGATGTCGGCCGCGGCCTCCGCGGCATCGACCTCCGGCAGGTCGCCGTATCGCCGTTCGGTGACCGGTCCCTGCTCCGGCTTCGGGCCGCTCATCCAGTCGTCACCCCGTCGTGCCGCTGGCGTATTCGCTCGGTCACGATGCGTCTGTGGTCGGTGGTGGCGCTGCGAGGCCCGCCGTCAGTGGCGTGAGACATAGTGTTGGTCGTCCAGTCCGCGACGGACGGCACACTACCGCCATCGCTGACTCTGGATGTGTCCTATCGATATATCTCGGTGGCTCATATTAAATAGTGTGGTGGTCGCCGGACCGACCGTCGGAGACCTGTCTTCACAGCCTTTAATGTCGAAGGTTATCCAGACCGGCCTGTATGCTCGAAGGGTTACCCCTCATACTACTGTTAGTTGCAGCAGTCGCGTTCATCATCGTCGCGACCGCTCGCATCAATCTCCACGCGTTCCTGACGTTGCTGGTCGCCGCGTACGCGACGGGTCTCGCCGCCGGATTGGATCCCGCCGAGACGGCGTCACTGGTGACCGACGGGTTCGGTGGCGTGCTTGGCTACATCGGCATCGTCATCCTCGCGGGGACCATCATCGGGACCGCCCTGGAGCGGTCCGGGGCCGCAATCGTCATCGCGGAAACGATCCTCGACCTCATCGGTGAGGACCACACGCCCGAGGTGATGGCCGTCACCGGCAGCCTCGTCAGCATTCCCGTGTTCTGTGACTCCGGCTACGTGATCCTCTCTGGGCTGAGCCGATCGCTCGCCGAGCGGTCGAAGCTCTCGCTGGCGACCCTGAGTGTCGCTCTCGCGGGTGGGCTCTACGTCACACACGTCTTCGTGCCACCGACGCCCGGGCCCATCGCCGCCGCGGGTATCCTCGGGGCGGACGTCGGGCTCGTGATGCTGGCCGGGATCCTCGTCAGCGCGCCGGTCACGCTCGTCGCAGCGAAGTGGGCCGGCACCGTCGCGTCTCGGTACCACATCGACCCCGCTCCGGAGATGACGATGGACGACATCAAAGACGAGTACGGGACGCTCCCCTCGCCCGCTCGTTCGTTCGCGCCCATCCTCGTCCCGATCGCTCTCATCACTCTCGGAAGCATCGCCGCATATCCGGAGGCCGAGAATCCCGCGCTGGTCACCGGCCCGCTCCAACGGTGGCTGCTGTTTGCGGGCGACCCGGCGGTCGCGCTCGTCGTCGGCGCGTTCACGAGCTTCGCCGTCGTCCCCGAGTTCTCCGACGACGTCATCGACGAGTGGGTCAGCGACGGGCTCACGGACGCCGCCGTCATCATCGCCGTGACCGGGGCCGGCGGTTCGTTCGGGCAGGTCCTCAGCGCGCTCCCGCTGAAGCAGTTCATCGGCAACACGTTCAGCGGCCTCGGTATCGGCCTCGTCGCCGCGTTCGTCATCGCCGCCGCACTGAAGACGGCCCTCGGCTCCTCGACGGTCGCGATCCTGACCACCTCCGGGCTGGTCGCGCCGCTGCTGGGGCCGCTGGGCCTGGCCTCACAGTGGGGCAGGGTCTTCGCCGTCCTGGCCATCGGGGCCGGGAGTATGACCGTCAGTCACGCGAACGACTCGTACTTCTGGATCATCACCGAGTTCTCCGACATGGAGACCGCGACCGCCTACCAGGCCTGGACGCTTGCGACGCTCCTGCTCGGCGTCGTCAGCATCGTCTGGATCGTCGTCCTCCGGAACGCCGTCGGGATGGTGTTCTGAGCCGACCGACGCCGCGTTCGCTCAGTCCTCGACGACGAGGACCCGGAGGTCGTTGACGTTGGTCCCCGTCGGTCCCGTCTCGACGAGGGCGTCGTGCTCGGCGAGAAACGGATAGGCGTCGTTCTCGGCCAGCGCGTCGAGTGCCCCCGTCGCGTCGTCGCAGGTCGTCTCGTCGATCAGCGCACCGGCCGCGTCGGTCGCCCCGTCGATGCCGTCCGTGTCGACGCTCGCGACCGTCACCGACGCGTCGCCGCCAGCGAGCTCGACGGCGGCGCTGAGCGCGAACTCCTGGTTGGGGCCACCGGTCCCGTCCCCGGTGAGCGTCACGGTCGTCTCGCCGCCCGACAGGAGGACCGCCGGCGGCTCGACCGGCGTCCCGGTCGCGGCCGCCTCCTCCGCGATGGCGACCTGCGTCTTCGCGGCCTCGCGGGCCTCCCCGCGGACGCGTGTGGAGAGAATCAACGGCTCGGACCCCGCCTCCCGAGCACGAGACGCTGCGGCCCTGACCGCGGTCAGCCCGTCGGCGAGGACGTGGGTGTCGACGCGGTCGAAGACGCCGGCACCGGGCCCCGGGGTCTCCGGCAGTTCGCCGGCGACGCCCCGCGCGAGACGATCGTGCACCGCCGCGGGCACGTCGAGGTCGTACCGGTCGACCACGTCTCGGGCGTCCTCGTACGTCGTGGGGTCCGGCGAGAGCGGGCCGCTAGCGACGACGTCGAGGTCGTTACCGACGACGTCGCTGAACACCAGTCCGACGACGGTCGCGGGCGCTGCGGCCGCGGCGAGGCGGCCCCCCTTGACCGCAGAGACGTGTTTCCGGACCGCGTTGATCTCGTGGATCGTCGCCCCGCTCGCAAGCAGTTCGTCAGTCACGGTCCGGAGCCCGTCCAGCGAGAGGTCGCCGGCGGGTGCCGGGAGGAGGGCGCTCCCGCCGCCACCGACGACCGCGATGATGAGGGTCCGATCCGTCGCGGCTTCGGCTCGCTCCCGGACCGATTCGGCCGCCGACGCGCCCCGCTCGCTCGGGACCGGGTGGTCACCACGGGCCACGGTCACCCGCTCCGTCTCCGCGGGGTCGTCGGTGACGACGATTCCGCCGTCGACGGTGTCACCGAGCACCGCTTCGAGGGCCGCCGCGATCTGGCCGGCCGCGTTCCCGGCACCCAAGACGACGACCTCGTCGAACTCGCGCAGCGAGTACGTGGTCCCGTCGATGCGCACATCGTCGTCGCGTGCTTCGACTGTCGACTCGACGACCGTCCGCGGATGGGCAGCGTCGATCCCCGCCTCGACGCACGAGAGCGCCAGCTCGCGGGGCTCGGAGGTCGCGAGCGTCGCTCTGTTCTGTATCATACGAGGGGGCAGAGCCTTCTGCCGTAAATCGGTTCCCCTCGTCGCGCCCGGTTATATGAAGGGGGAGAGCGTTGCAGTAGGTATGCCGACGTTCGACGACATCAGCTACGACGTGACCGACGGCATCGCGACCATCACCATCGAGCGCCCCGACGTGTACAACGCGTTCACCCGGAACACGGTCCTGGAACTCAACGAGGCCGTCCGGACCGCCGAGGGCGACGACGGCGTGTACGCGATGGTCCTGACGGGTGCGGGCGACGGCTTCTGTTCGGGGGCCGACACCACGGAGATGCCCGACTGGGACGAGCAGTCCCCGGAGGAGTACGGCGCGTTCCTCTGGCTCATCCAGCAGCTCGTCTGGAACTTCCGACAGGCCGCGACGCCCTCCATCGCGGCGGTGAACGGGCCGGCGATCGGCGCGGGCTGTGACTTCGCGCTGGCGTGTGACCTGCGCGTGGTGGGGCCGGCGGGCGGGATGCGAGAGGGGTTCGTCAACATCGGTCTCGTCCCCGGCGACGGCGGCGCGTGGCTCCTCCCGCGACTCGTCGGCGAGTCGAAGGCCCGCGAGTACCTGCTCACCGGTCGGGACATCGATCCCGAGGACGCCGTCGACATCGGGCTGGCCGTCGAGCGGGCCGAGGACGCCCTCTCGGCGGCCCGCGACCTCGCCGAGGAGATCCGCGACAAGCCGGCGACCGCGGTCCAGCACACGAACCGCCTCGTCGACCCCGAACAGGGGTTCGACGAGTACTGCCGGACGGCCGCGAAGTACCAGTGGGACTGCGTCGTCGACGCCGAACACCAGGAGGCGGTCGCGGCGTTCAACGAGGGCCGCGCGCCCGACTTCGACCGCTCCTACGACGACTGAACCTCTACCGCTCCGAGACGGCCGGCAGACCGTCCTCCTTGAGGGCCCCGGCGATGGTGTTCAGCTGCATCTCGTCGGTGCCGGCCGCGATGCGGCGACTCCGTGCGAACCGGTAGAGGTACTCCAGCGGGTGACCCTGCTGGTAGGCCCGGGCACCCACGGTCTGGACGGCCTCGCTGACGACTTCCTCGGCGATCCGCGAGCAGTGGAGCTTCGCGGTGGAGGTCCGGAGTCGCGACGGCGGCCGCTCGTGGCCCTGTGCGCCGGCGGCGGCCATATAGACCAGCGACGCGGCCGTCTCGACCCGCCGGTACATCTCCGCGAGCTTCCACTCGATGCCCTGGAACTCGTCGAGGGGCTGGCCGAACTGCTCGCGCTCGCTCGCGTAGTCGAGGGCCTGCTCCAGCGCCGCCTCCGCCCACGCGACGGTGAGAGCGGAGCTACCGAGCCGCTCCCAGTTGAGCGAGACGAGTTGTTCCTTGAACGCCTCCTTCCCCCGTGTGAGGACGTGGCTCTCCGGGACTACCACGTCGTCGATCGTGAAGTGCGTCTGCGCGTAGCCCGCCATGTTCGTGTACACCTCCTCGATCTCGACGCCGGGGTCGTCGTACGGGATGACGACCGAGCCCAGCCCCTCGGGGAACCGGACCCACGTCACCGCGGCGTCGCCGAACGGGACGCCGCCGACCCACGTCTTCTCCCCGTTACAGACCAGCTGGCCGTCCTCCTCGGTGACCTCCGTCGTCATCGAGCCGACGTCCGACCCCGCCTCGGGCTCCGAGATGGCGATCGAGACGAAGCTCTCCCCGGCGGTCACGTCCGGCAGGTACTCCGACTTGACCGCCTCCGAACCGAACAGGTCGATCGCCCGCGGGGCGACCATACTCTGCATGTACGTGAACCAGCCGGTGTCGGGGCACGCCCGACCGACCGCCTCGGTCAACAGCATCGCGGCCACGTCGGACCGTCCCTGGCCGCCGTACTCCTCGGAGATCGACGGACAGTAGAGGTCCGCCTCGGCCAGCCGCCGGAGGTTCTCCCACGGGACGTCGCCGCGCCACGTGTACGCGTCGTCGGCGAACTCCGCGGCGACGGCCTCCGCGCGCTCCGCAAAGTCGCGTTGCTCCGCTGTCAGCGCTTGCATCGTTCTCTGGTACCAGCTACCACGGCATAAAACAGTGGGATGGCCACACCAAGCGCCGGCATCGCGGCGCGAGGGCGCGGCCTGTGTCTGCACCCGCTCGGTCACGCACCGCAGGTGCACGCACCCGCACCTACTACGTACCAGGTCGCCGTACTGTCGGTTATGTCCCGCTGGTCGGCGATCCCGGTGCTCGCGCTCGTCCTCGGGGCCGGCTGTGCTGGCCTCGTCGGGGACTCGCCCAGTCCCGACCGACGGGTCACGCCCGTCGAACTGACCTCGGGGCCACCGGAAGGGATCGACGTGCCGACGGAGGGCGGGCGCGTCGACATCGACCGCGTCGTCGCGCGCCACGAGGCCGCCCTCGCGAACCGGAGTTTCTACCGCCGCGTGGAACGCGAGGGGACGGTGGGCGTCCGCGAGGTGTGGGTCGATCGGGACGCCGACGTGGTCCGTGTCAAGCAGTCGACCAGCCGCGCGGCCGAGGGCGCGGTGATCGCCGGGGGGAGGCGGTACGACCGACGCGACGACGGCACCGTCCGAACAACGCCCGACGCGAGCGGCGACGTGCCGTTCGTACTCTCTCTGTCGGGCGATTTCACCCTTCGACAGTTCCTCGCGCGCTACGAGTACCGGACCGTCGGCGTCGCGCGGCGCGGCGGGGACCCGGTCGCGGTTCTCCGGGCCAACGAGACGCTCGTCTACCTCCCGGACCCGGACCCCAACGAGACCGTCCACGTCAGGTCGCGGGTGTACGTGGACAGGCGGGGCGTCGTCCGGTTCGTGGACCACCGGGAGACGTTCTCCTCGGGCGGCAGTCGCGTGTTCCGGATGACCGTGGAGACCGGCCTCGACCGCGTTCCGATACCGTCGTGGCTCGACGACACCGCAGTCTACGGGGGCCGGGAGCGCGTGTCCCCACCGGGAGTGAGCGAGAACGGGGCCGTGCGACGGGACCGTCCCGACCGCCGTGCGACAACCGAACCGGCGGCTCGCCCTCTCACCCGCGATACGCCTCGACCGGCGGCGTGAACGAGTCGAGCAGTTCCGTTCGCTCAGCGACGCCACGGACGCCGTGTCTGACGCCCGGGCCGACGATGAACGAGTCGCCGGTCTCCAGCGTCCGTTCGTGCTCGCCGAACAGTTCGATCTCGCCGTCGACGACGAAGACGGTCTGTCGGGTCTCGTCGTGCTCGTGGGCCGGGAACACGGCGTCGGCTTCGACGGTGTAGTGGACGAGCATCACGTCCGCGTCGGACGCGAGGACGCGCCGCTCGATCCCGTCGTAGGGCTGTTCGTGTCGCAGCGGGTCGTCCCACTCACCGACCGTCAGGCTCTCGGGGAGCGTCATACCCGTCTCTCCCGCGCCAGCGACATAAACCCGCCCCCGGTCAGACCTTCGCGGCGAGCGTCTCGGCGATGTGGTCGCCGAACGGCAGCGAGGAGGTCAGGCCCGGCGAGACGGCGTTGAGGATGTGAACGGCGTTCTCCCGCTCGACGAACAGCGGGTCCTTCACCAGCTCCCCGTCGTCGCTGACCAGCTGTGCCCGGATGCCGGCGTAGCTCTGCTGGAGGTCCTCGGCCTCGATCTCCGGCACCAGCCGCTGGGACGCCTCGGTGAACTTCGCCTTGCGGTAGGACTTGTTCAGCTCCGACCACGCGACCGAGAGCATCGTCTTCGACGCCAGTAGCTTCCGGAACCCCTCGTAGGTGAGCGTCTCAGCGAGGTCGCTCGGGTCCAGGTCGGTGTTGTCGTACGCCTCCCGGCCGAACGCCAGGACAGCGTTCGGACCGACGATGACCTTCCCGTCTGTCCGGCGCGTGTAGTGGACCCCCAAGAAGGGGAGTTCGGGGTCCGGCGTCGGGTAGATCATCGTCTCGCAGAGGTGGGCGCGCTCCGGCCGGACCTCGTAGTACTCGCCGCGGAAGGGGACGACCTGGTACTGCTCGCCGACGCCCAGCTGATGGGCCAGCGTGTCGGCGTGCAGGCCCGCCGCGTTGACGAGGTACGACGCGGCGAAGTCGCCGTTGCTGGTCGACAGCCGGTACCCCGAGGCCGTGTGGTCGATCTCCTCGACGGCGTAGCCGGTGTACAGCGACACGCCGGCATTCTGGATCTCCCGAGCGAGCGCGTAGACGTACTGCTGTGAATCGACGGAGGCGGCTTCTGGTGCGTACAACGCCGCCTGCCCCTCGGCGTGGGGCTCGTGCTCCCGGATCGCCTCCTGCGAGTGCAACAGTTCGTACTCGACGCCGTTGGCCTCCGCCTGTTCGGCGAGCGTCTCCAGATGGGCCTCCTCCCGATCCGTCTTCGCGACGACCACGACCCCGAGTTCCTCGCAGGGAACGTCGTGGTCGTCGCAGTACTCCTTCATCCGTCGGGTCCCCTCGGTCGCGAACCGCGCCTTCTTCGACTCCGGTGGGTAGTTGAACCCGGGGTGGAGGACCCCAGAGTTCCGACCGCTCTGGTGGGCCGCGAGGTGGTGTTCCTTCTCGATGACGGCGGTGTCGAGGTCGGTCCGTTCGGCGAGGTGTTTCGCGACGGAGAGCCCGACACAGCCGCCGCCGACGATCGCGACGTCGTGATGCTTCATCGGTAGGTCGGTCGTGGGTTGACTCGGCGGGTAATTATACGTGGCGCTACCGAGCGGGTCGCACGGGCACGACTCCGGTCGGACTCTGCCCGTCCGTGTGGGATCCGCCCGGTCTCAGCTAGCGACCTGCGACGACGGGCCGGGAAACGCCTACCGGCTCCCCGTCTGCCCGACATACGGCGTTCTGGCCGTCGAAACGGCGACTCCGGTTTCCGGATGCATCGGCCGCGTATCGGCCACCGACCGGTACTGCGGCCCGTCGAAGGGAGCGGCGTGGTGGCGACACGGGGGATGCTCGACCGCCACTCAGAAAAAACAGATATCTTTGAATTTTACGATATAGTAAGATATAGAATACGATCGAGTGGCGAACTGCGACGAGAGACGATCCTCTGTCCCTATCGATAGAGAGTGGAGGTCATCGGTGTAAAAAGACAACAAAAACAAGATATTAGCGAAACTCCGCCATATAGATCTAATAAAGAGTAGAAAACCGATAGATATGTTCGGTAGCACGACGACTTTCCGTCAGCTGATCCAGCATAGTTCGTTCGATGGAGCGGCGAGTGGTCCCGGGACTCGTCGCAGCGGCGAAACCGGTCGGATGCGGGCGTGTGAGCCGTCTCACTGGTCTCGCGGATCTGTCTCCCACCGCCCTGCCGACCAGCCGACTCCGGGTCTGCGGAACGAAACCGACACTGTGGGCGCTGCCGCGGCGATCGGGTGTACGGTCACGGTATCCGAAAGTACCACTTTTGAATACTATATCTAGATATGACTGATGGGGAGCGTTCCGGCGGCCTTCGGTGTCTGATGAGGTCTCGGGACGCACGGTGAACGACAGCCCGACGACGGGATCGGATACGAGCGGACCACGGGGTGTCTCGTCAGTCCCCCCGACCGGGCGGACGCGAACTGCGATCGTGTCCGGTGAGCCCGGCGGAACACCGGGGAGCACGATTCGCTCCCGGGAACGGGGCGCGATGGAACCACAGCCGGCCTGGCGGACCGCCACGCCGCTGACGGCGGATCACGAACCGGGCCGACAGCCCTGCCGGCGGCCGAGAGCACGAACCGAATAACAGACGTACTGCTGTTTATGCACAGAGCACGGCGTCACCCTCCCCTCCGGATCGTCGCGTTCGACACCAGTAACGGAAGTACAACTGTTATCAATTGGCGCTGAAACGACTAGCACGGGAACGCGGATTTGCACTCGTCAAACGGTGTCGAACACAGATCGACTCCGGGCCGTCAGCGTCAGACGGCACATATCGGCGGTATCTGGAGTTGTTGGCGACGTTTGGACGCCCGACCCGGCCTCGCTCTGCGAACGATACGCCCTGTACCGTTCGCGATCAGCAAACGCCGAGTCCGAGCACGCCCCCACTCGGACACCGAGATATAACGGGAGACGGAGTGGATAGGGGACTGAGGCGGAGAACGGGGCCGACCGCCGTTCGGGCGGCGGAGACTGCGTGTTTGACGACTGCAAACGATCAGACCTGTGTGGCGTTGACCTCGATGACGTTCGCGGCTCCGCGGACCGTCTCGGGCAGCTCCTCGTGGAACCGGTCCCCCTTGAATCGGTTCGTCGGGCCGGAGACGCTGATCGCACCGGGCAGGTCGCTCTTGGGGTGTTCGATCGGTGCGGCGATACAGCGCAGTCCGCGGAGGATCTCCTCGTCGTCGAAGGCCACGCCGCGCTCGCGGATGGCCTCCAGTTCCGCGAACAGTTCGTCCCGATCCGTGATCGTGTTCTCCGTGCGCGCGGGCATCCCGTGGCGGTCGACGATCTCGTCGACGCGGTCCGCGGAGAGCTGCGAGAGGATGGCCTTCCCGAGTGCGGTGCAGTGCAGGTCCTTGCGGTCGCCCGTGTAGGAGGCGGTCTGGATCGCCTTCTCGCCGCTGGCCTTGTGCAGGTAGACGCCGCGGCCGTGTTCCTCGACCATGAACTGTGCGACCTCGCCGGTCTCCGCTGCGAGCGTCTCGGTCTCCTCGGCGGCGATCTCGTAGATGTCGACCCCGTTTTTCGCGTACTCGCCGATGTCGACGAACCGGAGGCTGATCTCGTAGGTGTCGCCCCGCTTGACCACGAACTCGTTGTCGACGAGCGTCGCGAGGTGGCTGTGGACCGTCGCCTTCGACAGGCCCACGGCGTCTGCGAGTTCGGAGACGCCGGCACCGTCGCGTTCCCGGAGCGTCTCGAGGATGGTACACGTCTTCTCGACGGCCTTGATTCGCCGTCCGGTGTCGTCCCCCGTCGCGTGCTCTGTCATGTCTCGGCGTACGAACAGCGAGAACTTAACTGTTTGCGATCATCAAACGGTCGTTTGACCGACTGTTCCGCTCAGGCGCGCGGCGTGTCGGGGGTCTCGCTGATCTCGCTGTTCTTGACCGCAGCGCCGCTCTTCCCGTCGAAGAGGTGGATCTTCCGTTCCGGGAAGACGACGTCGACGGTCTCGCCCGAACTGATCCTGCGCTCGCCGTCGACGCTCGCGGTGTAGGTCTGCCCGCCGATCTCGAAGTACGCGTAGGTCACCTCGCCCATCGGCTCGACGACCTGGATCTCCGTCTCGACGGCGTTGCGGTCCCCGGCCTCGGCCAGCTGGATGTGTTCCGGCCGGATACCGAGCGTCAGATCGTCGCTGGCCTCGCTGACGGCCTCGATCGTGGACTCGCCGATCTCGTAGTCGAACTCCTCGTGTTCGAGCGTGTCGCCCTCGCGATGCACCGACAGGAAGTTCATCGACGGCGACCCGATGAAGCCGGCGACGAAGCGGTTGACCGGCCGGTGGTAGCACTCCAGTGGCTCGCCGACCTGCTGCAGCTCCCCGCCGTCCAGGATCGCGATGCGGTCACCCATCGTCATCGCCTCCGTCTGGTCGTGGGTGACGTAGATGGTCGTGATGTCCATGTCCTGCTGGAGCTGTTGGATCTCGGTGCGCATCGTCGTCCGGAGCTTCGCGTCCAGATTCGACAGCGGCTCGTCCATCAAGAACACCTCCGGCTCGCGGATGATGGCCCGGCCCAGCGCGACGCGCTGTTGCTGGCCCCCGGAGAGGTCCGAGGGCTCTTTCTCCAGCAGGTCCTCGATCTCGAGGAGTTCGGCCGTGCTCTCGACCCGTTGCTGGATGTCCTCCTTCGAGAGGTCGGTCGTGATCTTCAGCCCGTAGCCGATGTTCTGTCGGACGGTCATGTGCGGGTACAGGGCGTAGTTCTGGAACACCATCGCCATGTCCCGCTCCTTGGGCTTCTTGTAGGTGATGTCCCGGTCGTCGAGCGTGATGCGGCCGGAACTGGCCTGTTCCAGGCCGGCGATACAGCGGAGCGTCGTCGACTTCCCGCAGCCGGACGGGCCGACGAGGACGAGGAACTCTCCGTCCTCGACGGTGATGTCGAGGTCGTTGACGGCGACGATCTCGCCGTCGGGCGAATCGAACACCTTCGTCATCTCGTGTAGTTGTAAGCGTCCCATTGTGTCACCGATTGTCGTTGTCCCCAGCTTTACCACGTCGGGTAATAAATCCACCCCTCGCTACCCGACGATCACGCACCCCTCGTCCGTCGCTCGCCACTCGCCCGAGCCGGGGGCGTCGTCGGTCCGGACCGCCTCGTCGCCGTCCACGACGACCATGTCCGGCTCCGCGCCATCGACGGCGATCGTCACCTGCTCGGCGCTGACGTCCCCGAGGTCGACGGCCAGCGTCCCGCCGTCGCTGGTCAGCTCGACGGTGACCAGTTCGTCGGCGTCGGCGTCGTAGAACCGGCCTTCGGCCGCGCCGCCGTCGAGGGTCGCGACGAGTTCCAGTTCCCGTGGCGTCCCCGCCCGGACGGACTGGGTCGGCTCGCGCCGCGGGACGACGCTACCGGCCCGGAGGAACAGCGGCAGGTCCGCGAGGGCGACGTCGACGTCGACCGTTCGACCGCCCTCGTACCGGTCGTCGGTCCAGTAGTCGCGCCACTCGCCATCGGGGAGGTACACCGACCGCTCCCCGCTGTCGGTGAACACGGGCGCGACGAGGACGTCCTCGCCCAGCAGGTACTGGGTGTCCAGCCGGTGGACCGTCGGGTCGTCCTGGTACTCCAGGACGAGCGGGCGCACGACGGGCAGGCCCGTGCGCGCGGCCACCTCCGCGTAGGTGTAGATGTACGGCAGCAGGCTGTAGCGGACCTCGGCGTACTCGCGGAAGATCTCGACCGCCTCCTCGCCGAACGCCCAGGGTTCCCGCGGCGTGGTGCCGTGACAGCGGGCGTTCGAGGACAGCAGCCCGAACTGCGCCCAGCGGACGTACAGCGGGTCAGAGGGCGTGCCGCGGAAGCCGCCGATGTCGTGGCTCCAGAAGGCGATGCCCGACAGCGAGGCCGAGAGCCCACCGCGGAGCGCGGCGGCCATCCCGTTCCAGCTGGTCTGTGGGTCCCCGCCCCAGTGCATCGGGAACCGCTGACTCCCGGTCCAGGCCGACCGCCCCCAGACCAGCGCCTCGTCGGGGCCGTTGACCTCGCCGACCGCCTCGTAGACGGCCTTGTTGTAGAGGTACGGGTAGAGGTTGTGCATCGATTTCCCGCTCTGCCCGTTCGCGAAGACGGCGTCTTCGGGGACGTACTCGCCGTAGTCGGTCTTGAACACGTCGACCCCCTGATCGAGCAGTCTGCGGTGCTTGTCCTTCCACCACTCGACGGCGTCGGGGTCCGTGAAGTCGACCATCGCGCCGCGGTAGTCCCCCTGACAGGTGTTGTCCATCACGTACGGGGCACCGGTGCCGTCGGTGACGAAGTACCCCTCCTCGACGCAGTGTTCGAAGGCGTCGCTCCCGACGGGGACGTGGGGGTGTTCCCACAGCGAGAGCCGGAACTGCTCGGCGTGGAGGTTCTCGATCATCCCCTCGGGGTCCTGGAACTGGTCGGTGTCCCACTCCAGGTCGGTCGAGGAGCGGTCGCGCATCCAGAACGGGTCGAGGTGGAGCACGTCGCTCGGGATCCGCTCGTCCCGGAGCCGTGTCGCGACGTCCTCCAGTTCCTCGCGGGATTCGTAGCCGAGCCGGGACATCCAGGTCCCGAAGCTCCACTTCGGCGGTCGGCTCGGGCGGCCGGTGACGGCGGTGTACCGCTGGAGCACGTCCCGGAACTCCGGCCCGTAGAAGAACAGGAACGAGAGCGTGTCGTCGTCGACCGACATCGTCCCGGAGGCCGTCGATCGCTTGCCGAAGTCGAAGCGGACGCGGTTGGTGGTGTCGAGCAACAGGCCGTACCCGCGCGTCGAGAGGTAGAAGGGGATGTTCTTGTAGGCCCGCTCGGTCTCGGTGCCCAGCGGCTCCTCGTGCCAGAGGTCCAGCTCCCGGCCGCGCCGGTCGAACTCGACGAACTGCTCGCCCGCGCCGTAGATCTTCTCGTCGGGGGCGAGACCGAACGAGGTGGCCGTCTCGCTGACCCGCCGGGGGTTGTGGTTGATCTCCTCTTGGGCGAACCCCAGCGGTCCGACGCGGGGCCGGCCGAACACGTCGGGGTCGTCCCGCTGTTCCTCGAACACCGTCTCGTCTCCGTCGAGCACGCGGAACGTCCACTCGTCCAGCCCCACCTCGACGGTCAGCACGCCCGTCTCGACTGTGAGCGTCCCGTCGCGCTCGGCGACGGTCAGGTCGAGATCGCTCGCGACGGCGTCGGTGTCGAGGTCCGGGTACTCGCCGACGTCGGGGACCTCGGGGTTGGCCTGGAGTTCGAAGCGGAACGTCCGCGGGTCGTAGAACGTCAGCTCGACCGGCACGGTCCGGGGCGTGACGGTCTCCGGGGCCTCGATCGCACAGTCGAAGCGGATCCGGTTCCCGTCGACGGCGTACTCGTCGACTCCGGCGACAGTGATGCGTTCGCTCGTCATGTGTTCGAGGGGGACGCTCTCCGATATAAATCTACCCCGTCGTCCCCGGTGTTTATCGGGGTACTGCTCCAAGTCGGACGCGTATGCAGCCGGATGTCGACACGCTCCTCGAACGGCTCTCGCTCACGGAGAAGGTCGCCCAGCTGGGGAGCGTCCGCATCGGGACGCTCCTCGAAGACGGGTCGTTCAGTCCGGTCCGCGCACGCGAGGCGATCCCCGACGGCGTGGGCCGAGTGACGCGAGTCGGCCGCGAGAGCGGACTGGATCCGCCCGCGCTGGCCCGCGCCGTGGCCGATCTCCAGGCGTTCCTCCGGACCGAGACGCCCCAGGGGGTCCCGGCGTTCGTCCGCGAGGAGGGGCTCTGTGGCTACGCCGGTCGTCGGGGCGCGACGGTCCCCCAGCCCATCGGTGTCGCCAGTAGCTGGGACCCCGCCCTCGCTCGCGACCTCGCCCGCGCCGTCGCAACGCAGCTCCGGGCCGTCGGCTGCCGACTCACGCTCGCGCCGGTGGCGGACCTCGGCGTCGACCCGCGGTGGGGCCGCACCGAGGAGACCTTCGGCGAGGACCCGGCGCTGGCGAGCCGGCTGACCGCCGCCGTCGTCGCGGGCCTGCGCGACGGCGGCGTCGACCCGACGCTCAAGCACTTCGCCGGCCACGGCCGCCCGGCGGGCGGCCGGAACCGCGCGGCTCCGACGGCGTCGCTGTCCGAGATGCGCGACGCCGACCTGCGCCCGTTCCGGGCGGGCGTCGCGGCCGGCGCGCCCTCGGTGATGGCCGCGTACAACGCCGTCGACGGGGTGCCCTGCCACGCGAACGAGCGACTGCTGACCGACCTCCTGCGCGAGGAGTGGGGGTTCGCGGGCACCGTCGTCTCGGACGGTCGCGGTATCGAGCAACTGGCCGAGGAACACGGCGTCGTGCCCGACCGGCGAGCGGCCGGCGTGGCGGCGCTGTCGGCCGGCGTCGACGTGGAACTGCCCGAGACCGAGTGCTTCGGCGACCGGCTCGTCACCGCCGTCGAACGCGGCGAACTGCCCGAGTCGCTCGTCGACCGCGCCGTCGGCCGGCACCTCCGACAGAAGGTCGCGGCCGGGCTGTTCGACGACCCAGCGCCCGACCCCGACGCCGCGGCCGAGGCCTTCGGGAGGGACGCGGTCCACGCGCTCGCTCGCCGGGCCGCTCGGCGGTCTCAGGTCCTGCTCGCGAACGACGGAGTGCTCCCGCTGTCGGGCGACGAATCCGTCGCCGTCGTCGGTCCGAACGCAGACGCGCCGCGGGCGCTGCTTGGCAACTACTCCTACGCCGGCGCGGAGGGCGCGGACGCCGGCCCCGACGTGACGACGCCGCTGGCGGCGCTCCGGGAGCGCGTCGACGTGGCCGGTCACGCACGCGGCTGTGGCGTCCGTCCGAGCCCCGACGACGAGCGAGGGATCGAACGCGCCGCCGCCCTCGCCGCGGACGCCGAGGTCGCGGTCGCCGTCGTCGGTGGGCGCTCCGGCATCGACGTCGAGCGGGACTCCTCGGGCACCGCGGGCGAGGCGCTGGACCGGGCGACGCTCGGCCTCCCGGGACGGCAAGCCACCCTCGTCGAGCGGGTCGCAGCGACCGGTACGCCCGTCGTGGCGGTCCTCGTCGGCGGCCGGCCGTTCGCGGTCCCCGACCTGACCGAGACGGCGGCCGCGACGGTCGCCGCGTGGCTCCCCGGGCAGGCCGGCGGCGAGGCCGTCGCGGACGTGTTGCTGGGTGCCGACCCCGGCGGGCGACTGCCGGTCTCGCTCCCCCGGACGGCGGGCCACCTGCCGGTCGACTACCGGCAGCCGCCGCTCTCCCGCGGGGGCTACGTCTTCCACGACGGCGGCCCGCTGTTCCCGTTCGGCCACGGCGAGAGCTACGCTGCGTTCGCCTACGGCGAGGTGTCGGTGGCGACCGGGGAGATGGCCGGCGACGGTCGGACGACGGTCTCGGTGCCCGTCGAGAACGTCGCCGACCGACCCGGGAGCGAAGTGGTCCAGCTGTACGCCCGCGACCCGGTGTCGAGCGTCGTCCGGCCCGAACGCGAACTGGTCGGTTTCCGGCGGCTCGACCTCGGGGCCGGCGAGCGCCGGACGGTCCGGTTCGACCTGCCGGCGGCCGCGCTCGGGTGCCACGACGCCGACGGCCGACTGACCGTCGAGCCGGGCCGCTTCGACCTCGCGGTGGGTCGGTCGGCCGCCGACACGCGGGGGACGGCCACCGTCGAGGTGACCGACCCGGGGTTCCCCGATCGCCGGCTCGTCGCCGAGTCCGACGTGGAGTGACCCGGAGCGGCGGATCGCCCACCACAACCTTTACTGTCGGGTTCCGCGACAGTCCAGGCGATGACAGGCGACGACCAACCCGACTACCGCATCCCGCAGGGCGGCGGCGTGCCCTGGCGCGACATGGGGATGGACGAGGACCACCGACCGCCCGAGCGCGACGTGGAGATCACCGGCATCGAGACGATGGCGATCGCGGGCAACTTCACCTGGGGCATCGTCAAGGTCGAGACCGACGCCGGCGTCTACGGCCTCGGCGAGACGTTCCGCGCCGAGGCGGCGCTTGACATGGCCGACCGGATGGACGTGGACCTCGAGGGCGAGAACCCCCTCGACACCAGCCGCATCCGCGAACTCCTCGAACAGCGCTACACGGGCACCGGCCGCATCGGCCAGGCCGCCTTCACCGCCATCGAGACGGCCTGCTACGACATCAAGGGCAAGCTGTTCGACGTGCCCGTCTACGAGCTGCTGGGCGGGAAGTACCGCGACGAGATCAAGATCTACTGCGACACCCACGGCGGGGAGTCGCTGGGCGAGGCCCGCGACCACGACCCCAAGGACGTGTACACGCCCGAGGGGTACGCCCGCGCGGCCCGCGAGGTCGTCGACGAGGGGTTCGAGGCCCTGAAGTTCGACCTCGACGTGCCGACCCACGCCGAGTACGACGAGGCCAACCGCCGGATGGACAACGAGGCCTTAGAGCACAAGGTCAGCCTCGTCGAGGCCGTCCGCGACGAGATCGGCTACGACGTCGACCTCGGGATGGACCTCCACTGGAACTTCACGACGGAGACGGCCATCCGCCTGGGCAAGAAGCTCGAGCGGTTCGACCTCGCGTGGCTGGAAGACCCCGTACCGCCGGAGAAGACCGAGTCCCAGAAGCGGGTCACCGAGGCGCTGGATATGCCGGTCCTGACCGGCGAGAACCTCGTCACCGTCTCGCAGTTCAACGACGCCGCCCGCGAGGGGATGATGGACATCGCCGCCCCCGACGTCAACAAGTGCGGCGGCCTCGGCGAGTACGTCGACATCGCGACCGTCTGTGACCTCTACGGCGTCCCCATCGCCTCGCACAACATCTCCTCGCCGCTTGGCACGGTCGCCGGCGCGCACGTCTCGGCGGCGATCCCGAACTTCCTCTGTATGGAGTGGCACTCCCGGGACGTCCCGTGGTGGAACGAGATGGTCGACCGCGTCGACGGGTCCGGCCCCATCCTGGAGGACGGCTACATCGACCTCCCCGAGGGGCCGGGGCTGGGCGTCGAACTGGACCGCGACCTCTGCGAGGAGTACCTCGTCGACGGCTACGACCTGATCGTCTGAGCGGCCCCCGACCCACCTCACTTCCACACTATGTCAGAGTACACCGTCGTCGTCACCGACCACGACTTCGCAGACCTGTCCATCGAACGCGAGGGGCTCGCGGACCTCGCCGACGTCGTCGAACTCACCGGCGACGTCGGCGAGACCGTCGACGACCCTCACGAGACACTCGCCGAGGCCGACGCGGTCATCAACCTCCGCTACGACCTCGACGCCGACGCCGTCGCAGCGCTGGAGGACTGTCGCGTCATCTCCCGGTACGGGATCGGCGTCGACAACATCGCCGTCGACGCCGCGAGCGAACGGGGCATCCCCGTCACCAACGTCCCCGACTACTGTCTGGAGGAGGTGTCCGTCCACGCCCTGACGATGTGGCTCGCGCTGGCCCGGGGCCTCCCGACCTACGACGACTCCGTCGCCGCCGGCGAGTGGGACCGCGGCGTCGCGACGCCCATCCACCGGCTCTCGACCCGGACCGTCGGCGTCGTCGGCTACGGCGCGATCGGCCGGGCGGTCGGCGAACGCGCCGCCGCGCTCGGGGCCGACGTGATCGCCAGCGACCCGTTCCTCTCCGCCGAGGACGTGGCCGACGATCCCGCCACGCTCGTCGAGTTCGAGGACTTGCTCGAACAGGCGGACTTCGTCACCGTCCACTCGCCACTGACCCCCGAGACGCGGGAGCTGTTCGACGCCGAGGCGTTCGCCCGGATGCGCGAGGACGCCTACTTCGTCAACGTCGCCCGCGGCCCCATCGTCGACACCGACGCGCTGGCCGACGCTCTCGACGCGGGCGAGATCGCCGGTGCGGGCCTGGACGTCTTCCCCGACGAGCCGCCCGCCGCGGACGACCCGCTGCGGGACCACCCGAAGGTCCTGACCACGCCCCACGTCGCGTGGTACAGCGAGGAGGCCAACGAGCAGCGCCGGAACACCGTCGTCGACATCGTCCGGACGGCGCTGGAGGGCGGCGAGCCCTACAACGTCGTCAACGAGTAGGCACTGCAGGAAGCGCGGTTTTTAGCACGGATGCGGCGACTGCCGACAGCCAGAACCTCTCTCCTGTCCGGCCAATCCACGGAGCCGGACTGAGCGGAATCTTCGATTCCGCGAGGATCAGCAGACGTGGAGCGTCTTCGGGGACTTTCTGGGTGACGGACGCTCGCCGGCACCGTCGAACAGCGAAGCGAAGACAGCAACGAAAGCCGGCGGCGACAGTTCTCAGGCCTTCCCGGTCGCGGTCAGGCCCTCGACGACCTTCCGCTGGAAGAACAGCATGAACAGGATCAGCGGGACCACGGACATGAAGACGGCCGCGGAGATGGTCCCCCAGGGGTACTGGAACTCGCCCTGGTACAGCGCGATGCCGACGGTGATGGTCCGCATGCTGTCCTCGGTCATGAACGTCAGCGCGAACAGGAACTCGTTCCACGCGTAGATGAACACGATGATGGCCGCCGTCGCCATCGCCGGCGCGGAGACCGGCAGGATGATGCGGAACAGGACGCCGACCCGCGAGAGCCCGTCCATCAGGCCGGCCTCCTCCAGCGAGTCGGGCAGCTCCTTGAAGTACGCCTGGAAGATCCAGACCGCGAACGGCAGCTGGAACGCGGCGTAGGGGATGATGAGCCCGAGGTAGTTGTTCAGCAGGCCCCACGAGCGGGCCAGCGAGAACAGCGGGATCAGCCGCGCGATGAACGGCAGCATCGCCGTCCCGAGGATGAGCAGGAGGACGGGGAGCTTGAACCGGAAGCGCAGCCGGGAGAGCGCGTAGCCAGCAAGCGCCCCTAGGAACACGTCGAGGACCGCGGTCCCCGTCGCGACGATGGCGCTGTTGAGCAGGTACCGGAAGAACGGGGCCTGTTCGAGCGCCGCGCGGTAGTTCTGGAGCGTCGGGTCCTGGGGCAGGTAGTTGACCGGGAACGTGACGACGTTCGCGGGCTGTTTCAGCGACGTGATCAGCATCCAGAGGATCGGGAACACGGAGACGAGCGCGATGATGAAGATGCTCCCGTAGAAGCCGACCTTCTTGCCGACCCACTGGAACGTCTCGATCTCGAAGCCGCGGTCGCGGGTCGCCATCTCAGCGCACCTCCGGTTCGTAGAGCGTCCCGACGTACACCATCGCGATCCCGAGCGCGATCAGCGTGATCACCGTCGCCGCCGCCGACCCCTGGCCGAACGAGAGGCGGTTGAACGTGATCTGGTGGTCGTACAGCACGAGCGTGGTCGTCGCGCCCGCTGGTCCCCCGCCGGTCAGCCCGAAGGGGAGCCCGAACGCCTGGAACGCCGGCAGCGTCCGGAAGATGAGTGCCACCAGCAGAGTGGGTTTGAGGAGCGGCAGCGTCACGTCCCAGAACTGACGGATGCGGGAGGCCCCGTCCATCCGGGCGGCCTCGTAGAGGTGGTCCGGGATGGACTGGAGGCCGGCCAGCAGGATGAGCGCCATGAACGAGCTCGTCTTCCAGATGGTGATGAAAAGCATCGCCCCCAGCGCCGCGTCGGGCTTCGCGAGGAACGGGAACGGGCTCTCGATGATCCCGATCCGCACCAGCAGGTCGTTGACGACGCCGTACTGACCGTTGAACATCCAGGCCCAGATCCGGGCGTTGATGACCGTCGGGATGGCCCACGGGAAGAGGATCGCCGCCTGCGCGAAGTACTTGCCTCGGAACTGGCGGTTGAGCAGGAGCGCCAGGCCCAGGCCGAGGACGAGCTCGATCGGGACGCTGACGAAGGTGTAGATCAGCGACACCTTCATCGCGTTCCAGAAGTCGCCGCTGTTCCAGAGCTTTGCGTAGTTCTCGAGGCCGACGAACTGTCGTGGCTCGATGTCGAGGACGTACCCGGTGTAGAGGCTCCCGACGACCGTGTCGAAGATCGGGTAGAACGACACCGCGAGCAGGAACGAGACGACCGGCGTCAGCAGGATGACCGCCAACTCCTCCTCGGTGAACCGGAGGTCGCGGTACCGCTCGAGCCTGTTCTGCCGTCCGGCGGCCTGCTCGGCTGGGCCGGACGATGTCTCGGCTGTGTTTGCCATACGTACGCATCCGACGGACGCGCGCGGTTATAAAACCCGGGGGCTGCCGGTGACGGACGCCGTACCTTTATGTAGGTGTGCCCGGTCGTCTCTGTGTATGCAGCCAAACGGTTCGAGCCGCGAAGCCGGCAGCCTCGCCGCTCGCTGCCGCCGCCGGGTCGCCACGGCCGACCGCGGGTGGAAGGCAACCGCCCTCGGCGTCGCCATCGTCGCCGCCGTCGCGCTGGCCCCCTGATGCGGCCGGTCGTCCGCCCGGTGCCCGGGCTCGTCGTCCTGCTGGGGCTGGCCGTCGTCGCGCGCTCGGTCGGCGGTGCGACGCCGCTGAGCCCGCTGGTGGTCGCCATCGCGAGCGGTGCACTCCTCGCCGCTACCGTCGGGACGCCCGCGTGGGCCGAGCCGGGGCTCGACAGGTACAAGCTCCTGCTGGAGACCGGCATCGTCCTGCTGGGCGCACAGCTCACGCTCGCCCAGCTCGCGACGACCGGCCCCACCGTCGTCGCGCTGGCGGCGGCCGTCGTCGTCGTCGGCGTCCTGTTCGTCGAACTGGTCGGCCGGCAGGCCGGGATCGAGGGGCGGACACGGTCGCTGCTGGCGGCCGGCGCGAGCGTCTGTGGCGTCTCGGCGGTCCTCGCGGTCGCCGGGAGCGTCGACGGCGACGAGGCCGACATCAGCTACGCGGCGGGGACCGTCCTGCTGTTCGACGCGGTCACGCTGGTGGCCTTTCCGGCACTGGGGGCGGTACTCGGGCTCCCGGATCGGGTGTTCGGCGTCTGGGCCGGGCTGAGCCTGTTCTCGACCGGTCCGGCGGCGGCCGTCGGCTTCGCAGTCTCCGAGACGGCCGGCCAGTGGGCGACCGTCACCAAGCTCGTCCGGAACACGTTCATCGGCGTGCTCGCGGTCGGGTACGCGGTGTTCTACGCCACGGACGGCGAGCGCGCCAGTCCGTCGGTTGTCTGGTACCGGTTCCCGAAGTTCCTCGTCGGCTTCCTGCTCGTCGCCGGCATCGTCAACGCGGGGCTGGTCGGGCCGGGGACGCAGGCCGCGGTCGCCCGCGTCGGCGACTGGCTGTTCACCCTCGCGTTCGTCGGCCTCGGGTTCGAACTGAACCCCAGGCGGCTCCGGGCGACCGGCCTCCGACCGATTCTGGTCGTCCTCGCACACCTCGTGACCGTCAGCCTCCTCGCGCTGGCCGGCGTGACCCTGCTGCTGTGACCGGTCGCGCCGGGGTGTGGTATGAGAAAGCATTATAACCCGGCGCGCCACTGTTCGGAGTGTATGCCCGACAGGTATCTACAGGTCGTCGAACCATCGGACAACGTCGCGACCGCGCTCCGCGAACTCGAGGCCGGCGAGACCGTCACGGTCGGCGTCGGTGACGAGGAACGCACAGTCGAGGTCGTCGACGACGTCGAGTTCGGCCACAAGATCGCGATCGAGGAGATAGCCGACGGCGACACCATCGTCAAGTACGGCAAGAGCATCGGGAACGCGACGGAGGACATCCCCGCGGGCACGTGGGTCCACGTCCACAACGTCGAATCGAACTACGGCCGCGGTGACCTCGCCGACGAGAGCGAGGCCGCCACCATCAGCGAGTGACAATGAGCGAGTTCCTAGGCTACGAGCGGGAGGACGGCAGCGTCGGCATCCGAAACCACACGGTCATCGTCTCGACGGCCCCCTACGCCAACGACACGGTCGAGCGGGCCGCCGACATCGTCGAGGACGCCATCCCCATCACGCACCCGCTGGGGCGGTGTCAGACCAAGCCCGACGTGTTCCAGACCTATCGGACGCTGCTTGGCTACGCGACCCACCCCAACACCTACGGCGCGGTCGTGGTCGCCCACGCGGGCGAGATCGTCGACGGCGACGAACTGGCCGCCGACGTCGCCGAGACGGGTCGACCCAGCGCCTCGATCAACATCCACGAGGAGAAGGGCGTGATGAACGCGCTGGACGCGACGGTCGACGCCGCTCAGGAGATGGCCATCGAGGCCAGCGCACAGCGCCGCGTCCCGGCGGACATGTCGAAGCTCACCTTCGGCATCAACTGCGCCACCTCCGACACCACCTCGGGGCTGTGCCAGCACAAGGCGACCGCGGGCGCGGTCTGGCGGCTCATCGACGACCACGGCGGTCGTGGCTGTTTCGCCGAGACGCCGGAGTTCTTCGGCGGCGAGAACGAGCTCTCCGAGCGCGCGGTCAACGACGAAGTGCGCCAGGAGATCCTCGACCGCGTCGAGCACTGGGACGAGCGCCTGCAGGCCACGGGCTACGACGTCCGTGGTGCCCAGCCGACGCCGGACAACATGGACGGCGGCCTGACGACCATCGAGGAGAAGTCGCTGGGCGCGCTGGTGAAGTCCGGCGACGGCCCGATCCAGGACATCGTCGACTACGGCGCGAAGATCCCCGACGGGTCGGGGATGTACATCATGGACACGCCCGGCCACGGCGCGGAGTCCGTCACCGGCATCGGTGCCGGCGGCGCGCACTTCATGGTCATCTCGACGGGGCAGGGCCACACCCTCTCGAACGCGGTGATGCCGACGATCAAGATCACCGGCAACCCCAACAGCGCCGAGCGGGTGCCCGAGGAGACCGACGTCGACGTCAGCGAGGCCTTGGTCGGCGACGAGGACTTCGACTGGGCGACCGACCAGCTCTGGGACGAGATCGAGGACGTGGTCAACGGCAAGATGACGATGAGCGAGGCGCTGGGCGAGAGCCAGTTCGCCATCCACCGCATCGGTCCCTCGACATAATGGAGGTTGACCGAGAGCGGGCCGTCGCGGTCGCCGCCGACGCCTTCCGCGCCCACGGGATCACGGACGCGGACGCGACTCAGACGGCCGAGGTACTGGTCAGCGCCGACGCTCGCGGCAAGCACTCCCACGGGCTCTTGCGACTCCCGCGGTTCGTCCGCGGGATCGAGCACGGCAACGTCGATCCGGAGGGCGACATCGAGGTGGTCGACGAGCGCGGCGGCGCGGCGACCATCAGCGGTGGCTCCCGGCTCGGTCCCGTGGTCGCGAGCGCCGCCGCGGGCGAGGCGATGGACCGGGCCGACGAGTTCGGCGTCGGCGCGGTCGGCGTCCACGACAGCAACCACCTCGGGATGCTGGGCTACTACACGGACCAGCTCCGCCGCGAGGGCTACGTCGGCGTCGGGATCACCAACACCGAGCCGGCGATGCCGCCATACGGCGGCGTCGATCCGGTACTTGGCACCAACCCCATCGCCGTGGGCCTGCCGACCGATCCGCCGTTCAACCTCGATATGTCGACGTCGGCCATCGCCCGCGGCGACGTGCTCCACCGCAAGGAGACCGGCGAGGAACTGCCCGAGGGCGTCGCGCTCGACGCCGACGGCCAGCCGACGACCGACCCCGAGGCCGCCCTGGAGGGGACCATCCTCCCGTTCGGCGGGGCGAAGGGCTCGGGCCTGGCGATCGCCGTCGAGGTCCTGGCCGGCGGCCTGGTCGGCGCGGCGATGGGCGCGGACGTCACCGGGACGTACCACACCGAGGACCCCTGCACGAAGGGGGATCTGTTCCTCGCGCTGGACCCCGACGCCCTGGGCGCTGCCGACTTCTCGGAGCGAGCGAGCGCGTTCCTCCGGGGACTGACCGACGGTCCGACGGCAGCACACGTCGACGAGGTCCGGCTGCCGGGCCAGCGCTCGGTCGAGCGGGACCGGACCGCGACGGCCGTCGAGGTCGAGGACGACCTCTGGGCTGAGGTCCGGACCCTCGCGGACGGCGGCTGACTCCCGCCGTCGCCCCTGAAATATAAAATTCTGGACAATAACAATTAATAGGGGAGGTGCTATACGTGTGTACGTATGTCAGACGAGCGATCAGGCAAGCGCAGACGGCAGTTTATCACGACGATGGCCGGCGGCGGCATCGCGCTACTAGCTGGATGCGGCGGCGACGGCGGATCCGGCGGCGATGGCGGCGACGGCGGCGGTGGCGACGGTGGCGACGGCGGTAGCGGCGACGGGGGTGGCGGTGATGGGAGTGACGGCAGTGACGGTAGCGGCGGCTCCCAGACGCTGAACTACGTCTACCCGGGCTACTTCAGCAACGACGCCAAGAGCCTCGTCCCGATGTTCGAGGAGAGCCACGGCAGCATCACCGTCGAGTCACAGCAGACTCCCTCGAACGCGTCGTCCACCCGGCAGTATTACGTCAATCAGTTCGTCTCCGGCGCGTCGTCGTTCGACGTGGGCAACATGGACGTCATCTGGCCCGCCGAGTTCGCCCAGAACGGCTGGGCGGCCGAGGTGAGCGACCCGGAGGGCCACACGGAGAACATGCTTCAGACGCCAATCGACTCCGTGACGGTCGACGGGACCATATACGGGATGCCGATCCACACGGACGCCAACGCCCTGTACTACCGGACCGACCTGCTGGAGGAGTACGGCTACAGCGAGCCGCCGACGACGTATATGGAGCTCGTGAATATGGCACAGGACATCAAAGACCAGCACGACTCCGACCTCAACGGCTACATCTGGCAGGGCGGTGCCAACGAGGGCCTGACCATCATGTGGCTCAACTGGCTCTGGGGGATGGGCGGGAGCGTCCGTGACGGCAACGGCAACCTCGTCGTCAACACCGACAACGGCATCGCCGCGCTCCAGCACGCCGTCGACCTCATCCACGAGTACGAGGTCACGCCGGAGTCCATCCCGGCGTCCTCGACGGACCAGAACCGGCAGACGTTCCAGCAGGGCAACACCATCTTTATGCGCAACTGGCCCTACGCCGTCGCGCTGATGAACGAGGACGGCTCCGCGGTCCAGGACAAGTTCGACGTCGCGCCGATGCCGAAGGCCGAGGGGCACCCCGACGCGGAGAACTCCTGTCTCGGCGGCTGGAACCTGTTCATCAACGCCAACGCCGAGAGCCCCGACGCGGCCCAGGAGTTCGCCAGCTACATGGCGTCGATGGAAGCCCAGGAGACGATGGCCCTGGAGCACAGCCGGCTCCCGGTCCGGCAGGAGCTGTACGCCGACGAGTACTTCGAGCAGGCACCGCACCTGGAGACGTTCGCGACCATCGTCGACCAGACGAGCGCCCGGCCGGCGACGCCGCAGTACTCGACGTTCTCCGAGATCGTCTACTCGAACTGCAACGCGGCGCTGGTCCAGGAGAAGTCCCCCGAGCAGGCACTCAACGACGCCCAGGAGGAGATCGACTCCGAGGTCAACAACGCCTGAGAGGGACCGTCGCGATCCGACGTCGTGGTCCGCACCACACTCCGTTCTCGCGTGTCTCGCCCGCCAGCGACGGCGCTGGCGCGGCCGCTGGCGGCTCGTTTCCGAAAGCTCCGGGCGGGAGAGTGGGACCGAACAGTTCCGAGGCGCGCGTTACTGCTCGACGACCTGCTCGTCCAGTGTGGCCGCCACGTCGCGATAACAGGCCGTCAGGGCCGCCCGCTCGTCGTCGGTCAGGTGCGGGAGCGGCGGTAGCGGGTCGCCGATGTCGAGCCCGCCGACGGCGACGAGGTGTTTCACCGCCGCGGCGGTCGGCAGGTCGCTCGTCGCGCTGACGACCGGCAGGACCACGGTCTGCATAAGCCGTCGGACCGCGCCGAACTCACCCCGCTGGTGGGCCTCGTAGAGTTCGGCCAGCGCCTCCGGGAAGACGTTGGCGGGGCCGGCGATGAGTCCGTCCGCGCCCGCGTCCAGCGACGCCGTCGCCAGCTCGGTCGCCCCCTGGAAGACCGCGAACTCCGCGGGCGTGGCCTCGACGACGCGGTGGTGGTAGGTGAGGTTCCCGGACGTGTCCTTCAGCCCGACGATGCGGTCGTGGTCCGACAGCGACGTGACCAGGTCGACGCCGAGTTCGTTGCCCGTCAGCTGTGGGATGTTGTAGAGCAGTAGCGGCAGCGGCGAGTCGTCCGCGACGGCTCGGAAGAACCGATCCAGCCCGTCCTGGGTGGTCCCGAGGTAGTACGGCGAGACGACGACGCCGGCGTCGGCACCGGCGTCGGCCGCCGCCTCCACGTTCGCCAGGATGTCGTCGACGTTCGTGTCACAACAGCCCGCGAGTACCGTCGCGTCGTCGCCGGCGGCGTCGGCCACCGTCTGGACAATCTGTCTGTTCTGTGTCGTCGTCAGGCTGGGGAACTCCCCGATGGAGCTCCCGGGAAAGAGCCCGTGGACGCCGCCCTCCACGAGGGTCCGGGTGAACGCGCGCAGCGCTTCCGCGTCCACCGAGCGGTCGGACCCGTCGGTCGGCGTCGCCATGGGAACGACTGTCCCCGAGAGATGCATACCCCATCGAACGGCGACCGGTTAGTTATAATTTTGGATGGGGCCGCGGCCGGTTCACTCCCCGCGACCGACTCGGCCGCCGCCGTCGTCACCGTCCTCCGACGGGTCGGCGAGCGGTCCGTCGCCGCCCGGTCCGCCGTCGGCCCCCTCCGCGTCACCCCGCTCGGGCGCGACCTCGAAGTCGTCGAGCCGGGCCGACAGCGCCGTCGCCCGGCGCTGGAGCGTCTCCGCGTCGTCGGCGACCTCGCCGACCGTCTCGCCCTGGTCGGCCACGCTCTCGGCGGCCGACGCCGCCCGGTCGGTGACGGTCCGGCTGATGTCCGCGACCTCGTCGATGTCGCCGGCGACCTGCTGTGTCGTCTCGGCCTGTTCGCCCGTCGCGCGGTCGATCTCCCGCGCCACGTCGTCGGTCGCCTCGACCTCGGTGACGATGTCGTCGAGCGCGGTCCGGGCCTCGCCGACCGCGTCGCTGGCCGCGGCGACCGCGGCGCGCATCTCGGTCATCGCCTCGGCCGTGCTGTCGGTCTGGGCCTGGACGGCCTCGATCCGGTCGCCGATGTCGTCGGTCGCCTCGCGGGTCTCCGCCGCCAGCCCCTTGACCTCGTCGGCGACCACGGCGAACCCCGCCCCGTCGCCGCCGGCGTTGGCCGCCTCGATGTTCGCGTTCAGTGCCAGCATACTCGTCTGGTCGGCGATGTCGGCGATGAGATCGGCCACGTCGCCGATGGCCTCGACCTCGTCGCCGAGGGCGTCCATCTGCTCGACCGCCTCGGTCGCCCGCGCCTCCAGTTCGTCCATCTCTTCGATGGCCGCCGCCGCGGACGCCTGGCCGTCGCGCCCGCGCTCGACCGACCGCTGGGCCGTCTCGGCGACCTCGGTGGTGCTCGCGGCGACCTCCTCGACGTTGGCCGAGAGGGTCGCCATCTCGTCGGCCATCCGCTCCAGCCGCTCGGTCTGCTCGCCGGCACCGTCCGAGATGTCCCGCACACGCTCGTCGACACGAGCGGCCTGTCGATCGACGGCGTCCGCCCTGTCGGCGACGGTGACGCTCCTGTCGGCCACCTCGTCGGCGAACGAGCGGACCTCGGCGACGGTCCCCTCGATCTCGTCCATCATCTCGTTGAACGCCGTCGCGATCTCGACCATCGCGTCGTTGTCGGCACGCTCGTCGAGGCGGCGGTGGAGCTGCCCGTCGGCACAGGCCTGCATCGTCTCGCCGAACTGCTGGGCCCGCTCGCGGAGTCGCTCCGAGAGCGCCTCGGCGCGCTCGCGCGCCGCTTCGGCCTCGGTCCGGGCCTGTTCGGCGTCCGCGCGGGCGGCCTCGGCCTCCGACAGCGCCGACTCCGTCTCGTCGAACTGGGACCGCAGCGAGGTCCGCATCTCGTCGAAACTCCCGTAGAGCCGCCCGATCTCGTCGATCCGGTCCGTCGAGAGGTCCACGTCGAGGTCCCCCTCCTGCATCGTCTCGGCACGGCGGCGCAGACGGGTCAGCGGGACGACCGTCTGCCAGCCCAGCGCGGTGGCGACGAACCCGAGGGCGAGGACGCTCCCGGCGACGATCGCCAGCACGTTCGTCCCGACCGACCGCCCGATGGCGTAGGCCTCGCGCGTCGGGACGCCGACGGCGACGACCCAGTCCGTCTGCGAGACGGGCGCGTACGCCCGGACGGCCCGGCTCGTCTCGACCGCGCCCACGGTCCCGTTCTCGACGGCCGAGTCGAACGCCGCCGGGTCGGTCAGCGACCCCGAGCCGACCGTCGCCCCCGTTCCGAGGACCGTCGACCCGTCGGCGGTGACGACGGTCGTCCGCGCGTCGACGCCCTCGCCGCCGAACGTGTCGACCTCGCTCTGGATGGACCCGACGACGACCACCGCCCGGTCGGTGTCGGCCACCGGGCTGGCGAACGCGAGGACCGTCTCGTTGTCCCGCCGGTAGCTCCGCTCGCCGGCGGCCACGACCGACGCGACGCTGTCGTACGCCGCGACCGCTCGGAGCGGCCGCTCCCACGGCCGGTCCAGACTCGACACCGATCGGCCCCGGAGGTCGACGGTGGTGCTCCCGACGACCCGGCCGCGCTCACGGTCGACGACGTGGACGGCGACGATGTCGAGGGTCCCGAGGTTCCGCGCGGTGCCGAGATAGGCGTTCACGGTCGTCGGCTCCGTGCCCCGCAGTTCCTCGGCCGCCGAGATGAACCGCGTCTGGACCTGTAGCTCTTCGACCCAGTTACCGACGGCCGTCGCCTGCATCGCAGCCCGGGACTGGAGCTCCGACCGGGTGTCCTCCCGCAGGTTCGACTGGATCTGGACGTAGCTGGCACCGCCGATGGCGGCGACGACCAGCACCACGACGGCCATCGAGATGGCGAACTTCGCGGCGTACCGGCGACGGACGACGGCCGGCGTGAGCGTCCGTGCGACCCGCCCGATCCACTCGACGACGCGCCGGATCGAACCGGGGGCGTCGTCGTCACTGCCGCTCGCTGAGGCTGACATACGTCCGGGCAGACAAGTCCCCACATTAACTCTACCGCACCGGCTATCAGCGCTGAAACTCGCCCGCCCGCCGTCCGACCGCTGCGTAACGCTTATGCTGTTCTTGTCCGACCGTCTCGGTATGAGTCAGGAAACAGCCACACGGCTCGACAAGCAGATGCTCATCGGCGGCGAGTGGGTCGACGCCGACGAGCGCACGGACGTCGTACACCCCTACGACGGGGATCTGGTCGGCTCGGTCCCGATGGCCAGCGAGGAACAGGTCGTCGAGGCCATCGACGCCGCAGACGAGGCCTTCGAGGCCTCGGAGCTGTCGGCCTACGAGCGCTACGAACTGCTCTCGGAGACCGCCCGGCAGGTCGAGGACCGCGCGGACGAGATCGCGACCATCCTCACCAGCGAGCAGGGCAAGCCAATCGCCGAGGCCCGCGGCGAGGTCGACCGTGCGGTCCAGACGCTGGACCTCTCGGCCGAGCAGGCCAAGCGGATGTTCGGCGAGTACGTCCCGATGGACGCCCAGAAGGGCTTCGCCAAGGACCACTGTTTCACCCAGCGCGAGCCGCTGGGCGTCGTCGCGGCCATCACGCCGTTCAACTTCCCGCTGAACCTGATGGTCCACAAGGTCGGCCCGGCCATCGCGGCGGGCAACGCCGTCGTCGGCAAGCCCGCGACGAACACGCCGCTGACCTCCGTCGCGCTGTTCGAGTGTCTCGACGACGCCGCGGACGCGGTCGACGCCGACGTGCCCGCGGGCCTGTTCAACGTCGTCACCGGCTCCGGGTCGACGGTCGGTGACACTGTCCTGGACCACGACGCCGTCGAGGCGATCTCGTTCACCGGGTCGACCGGCGTCGGGAAGTACCTCGCCGAGAACAGCGGGATGAAGGAGATCACGCTGGAACTGGGCGGCAACGACCCGACGATCGTCTGGGGCGACACGGACATCGAACAGGCCGCCGAGCAGGTCGTCGGCGGGGCCTGCTCCAACGCCGGCCAGGTCTGCAACAGCGTCGAGCGGGTCCTGGTCCAGGAGACCGTCGAGGACGAACTCGTCGACGCACTGGTCGACGCCGCGGAGGATCTGACCGTCGGGGATCCGTTCGAAGACGGTACGGACATCGCGTCGATGGTCGACGACAGTCAGTTCGAGGACGTCGTCGACATCTTCGAGGCGACGGTCGAGCAGGGCGCGACCGTCGAGTGTGGCGGGAGCTACGGCGGCGACCTCGGGCCGCGCACCTTCGAGCCGACGGTCCTCTCGGGCGTGACGCCGGACATGCCCGCCGCCAAGGAGGAGACGTTCGGGCCGCTGGTGCCCGTGATCTCCGTCGCGGACTTCGACGAGGCAATCGCGGAGGCCAACAACACCGAGTACGGGCTGGAGGCCGGCCTGTTCACGCAGGACATCGACCGCGCCAAGCGGGCCGCCGACGAGATCGAGGCCGGCGGCGTCAACATCAACACGGTCAGCGGCTTCCGGGCCGACCACATGCCCTACGGCGGCTTCAAGGACTCCGGCGTCGGCAAGGAGGGGATCAAGTACGCCGTCGAGCACTTCTCGAAGGCGAAACTCGTCGGCTTCCACGACGGCTTCACGAACGCCTGACGCTCCCGGCTCCGCCTTCCGTCGCTATTCGACGTCGACCCAACGGTCCGTCTCGGCGGCCTCGTAGACCGCCTCCATCGCCCGCATATCGACGAGGCCGTGGTCGCCGTCGGGCAGGATGTCGGCGTCGCCGCGCACCCGGTCGGCGAAGTAGTCGAACTCCTCGCGCATCTGGTCGACCGTCTCGATCTCGATGCTCGCGCGGCCGTCGCCCCGCGAGACGTGGAGTTCCCGCCCTTGGTCCTGGAAGAAGGCGGGTTCGACGCGGACCTGGCCCTCCGTCCCGGTGACGGTGATCCCCGAGGACTGGCGGGCGTTGTGGCTGGCGTAACACTGGGCGTACACCTCGTCGGGGAACTCCACGGAGAAGGCGACGGTCTCGTCGACCTCGTCGAAGGCGTCGTGGGTGCTGGAGACGTTGCCGGTCACGGCGACGGGGTCGGCGTCGAGCAGGAACCGGGCCGTGTTCAGCGGGTAGATACCGATGTCGAACAGCGCGCCGCCGCCGGCCAGCTCCTCGTCCAGCCGCCACTGGTCCGGATCGGGGTCGATGCGGTCCAGCAGGCGCTGGGACATGTCTCCCGTGACGGCCATCGGCTCGCCGACGTAGCCGTCCTCGATCAGCGCACGCGCCCGGCGGACCGCCGGCTCGGTGTGCATCCGGTAGGCGATCATCAGGTCGACGCCCCCCGCCCGGGCGGTGTCTCGGAGTTCTGCGGCCCGGTCGCTGTCGCGCTCCATCGGTTTCTCGCAGAGGACGTCCTTGCCCAGATCGGCGGCCGTCTCGACGTACTCTAGGTGGAGCGCGTTCGGCGTGACGATGTAGACGGCGTCGTAGGCGTCGGCCGCCCTCCCGTCGTGGAACTGGTCGTAGGTGATGCCGTGCTCCGCGCCGTCGGTCTCGGCGGCCAGCCGCTGGGCCTTCTCCTCGGAGCTGCTGACAAGCACCGACGGCTCACAGCGGTCGCTCTCGGCCAGTGCCGGCAGCGCCCGCCCCTTCGTGAACCACCCCAGGCCGATGACGGCGAACCTGACCGGCTCCGTCCCTTCGGGGTCGACCGTCTCCCAGTCGCGCGCGGTGGCGTCGTCGACGATGTCGCTCACGTCCATACGGGGACCGACCGGCCGCTGGCGCTTAAATCTCCCCTTCCCCGAAACGGCTAAACCGACCGTGGCCGAACGTTCGACTGTGACCGAAGACGACCCCCGCGTCTGTCCCTACCCGGGCCACGACAGCGTCGTCTGTCCGGCCTGTCACGAGTCCATCCCCGGCGTCGTCCCCGGCGGGACAGCCGACGACCCGGAGCCTCGCTGTCCGGCCTGTGACGCCGCCATCGACCGCGTCATCGTCGGGCGCTAGCGTCGGAGCGGCGGCGCGCCACTGCCGGCGACGATATCTTTATTTGCGGTCCTGTAGATACAGTGGATATCGGCACAACAGACGCGGTCGACCGGAACTAGTTACCTATGACTGACACGTACATCGGCGCGATCGACCAGGGCACGACAGGCACGCGATTCATGGTGTTCGACCACGGCGGACAGGTGGTCGCCAACGCCTACGAGAAACACGAGCAGATCTACCCGGAGCCGGGCTGGGTCGAGCACGACCCAATCGAGATCTGGGAGAACACCCAGGAGGTCGTCAAGCGGGGGCTGGACGACGCCGACCTGGACGCGACGCAACTGGAGGCGCTGGGGATCACGAACCAGCGCGAGACCACCGTCGTCTGGGACGCCGAGACGGGCAAGCCGGTCCACAACGCCCTGGTCTGGCAGGACCGCCGGACCACCGACCGCGTCGAGGAACTCGAAGCCCAGGACAAGGTCGAGGAGATCCGCGAGAAGACCGGGCTCGAAGCCGACGCCTACTTCTCGGCCACCAAGACCGAGTGGATCCTCGACAACGCCGAGCCGCTGAAGATGCAGTCTGCCCGCGGGGAGGACCTGCGCGACCGCGCAGAGGCAGGGGAACTCCGGATGGGGACCATCGACGCGTGGCTCATCTACAACCTCACGGGCAACCACGTCACGGACGTCACCAACGCCTCCCGGACGATGCTGTACGACATCCGCGAGATGGCGTGGGACGACGAACTCCTCGACGAGTTCGGCGTTCCCCACTCGATGCTGCCGGAGGTCCGGCCCTCCTCGGACGAGGAACTGTACGGCCACACCGACCCCGACGGCTTCCTCGGCGCGGAGATCCCCGTCGCCGGTGCGCTGGGCGACCAGCAGGCGGCGCTGTTCGGGCAGACCTGCTTCGACGCGGGCGACGCGAAGAACACCTACGGCACGGGGTCGTTCTTCCTGATGAACACCGGCGAGGAGGCCGTCGCCTCCGACCACGGCCTCCTGACGACCGTCGGCTTCCAGATGTCCGGCGAGCCCGTCCAGTACGCGCTGGAGGGCTCCATCTTCATCACGGGGGCGGCGATCGAGTGGCTGGAGGACGTCGACCTCATCAACAACGCGGCACAGACGGCGGAACTCGCGCGCTCGGTCGACTCGACGGACGGCGTGTACATGGTGCCGGCGTTCACCGGCCTGGGCGCGCCACACTGGGACGGCCGCGCACGCGGGACGATCGTCGGGATGACCCGCGGGACGGAGAAAGAACACATCGTCCGGGCGACCCTGGAGTCGATCGCCTACCAGACCCGCGACGTCGCCGAGGCGATGGAGGCCGACGCCGGCATCGAGATGGGGCAGCTCCGCGTCGACGGCGGGGCGGTCAAGAACAACTTCCTCTGTCAGCTCCAGTCGGACATCATCCAGACGGACATCGCCCGCCCCGAGGTCGACGAGACGACGGCGCTCGGCTCGGCCTACGCGGCCGGGCTGGCCGTCGGCTACTGGGACACCGTCGACGAACTCCGCGACAACTGGCAGGTCGACCGGGAGTTCTCCGCGGAGATGGACGGGGAGGAAGCCGACGAGATGTACAGCCGCTGGGACGACGCCGTCGAGCGCTCCCTGGACTGGGCGACCGAGTAAGGTATGGACATCGAGGAACGAATCCGCCGGCGGCGGCCACAGGTCGACGGCGAGTCGCTCGTCCGGGACTACACCGCCCTGTCGCCCGCGGCCCACATCGAGGACCCGGTCGACCGCGGGCCGGCCATCGAGCGGCTGTTGACGCACTTCGACCCGGTCTTCGAGGACGAGACGCCGCCGCCGCTGTACCTCTCGGGCCCGCCCGGGTCCGGGAAGTCGGCGATCGTGACGGCGCTTTTCAGGAAGCTGTCGGCCCTCCCGGAGACGACGCGACCGGTCGTCCACACCTCGACGCGGGTCAGGCCGTCGAGCTCCCCGGCGTTCGTCTACCTCGACAGCCGCCGGGTCGACAGCGAGTTCGCCTTCTACCGGACGATACTCGACTCGGTCGTCGAGGAGTCGGTCCCGGAGCGGGGCGTCGGGACGGCGACGCTCCGCGACCGGCTCCACGAGCGACGCGGGAGGGACGCGTCGCCCGTCGTCGTCGCCATCGATCACCTGGACGGCCACGGGGCGGCCGCCGAGACTGTCGTCGAGTGGGTAGACGGGCTACCGGCGACCGTCGCCCTGGTCGGGGTCGGCCGGAGTCCGCCGTCGGAGACGGCCTTCGGCGACGTCGCGGGGGCGACGAAGCGGCTGTCCCCCTACCGCCGACAGCAGCTCGCGGACCTGCTGACGCGCCGTGCGTCGCTCGGCCTCCGGGAGGCGACGCTCGGGCACGCGGCCGCCGAACCGATCGTCGAGTGGGCCGAGGGGAACGCCCACGACGCGCTCGCGGCCCTGTTCGTCGCCGCCGACCGGGCGGATCGCCATCGGGGAACGCTCGACCGCAGCGACACCGAAGCGGCGGTCGACCGGCTCTCGAAGGACGCCGTCGCACTGGACCGTGTCCTCTCGCTCCCGGCGAACCGGCTGGCGGTCCTCCGGGCGCTGGTCGACCTCGACCCGGCGGAACGGTCGTCCGTCGAGGCGGCGACCGACGCCGTCACGGCATCCCTCTCGACGGACCTCTCCCGTGGCACGGTCAAGCGGTTCATCTACGAGGCCGCCGAGGACGGCATCCTCGACCGCGTGAAGGGGGAACCGACGCCCGGCATCGGGCGGGTCCCGAGCCGCGTCGAGCCGCGGTTCCCGACCGCCGTGTTCCGACGGCTCTACGACTTGGAACACGAGTGACCGCCGAACCCAGTGGAGAGGCGAGCCGGTCGATGCGACAGAAAGTATCGGAAAAGTATATTATAAGCTATCTGTTATAAATGGGAGTGACGCGACCGAGCGGTGAGGTCCTCGATTCTGGATCTGCTCGGTCGGTACTGTCCCCCGAGACCGACTACCAGTGCGATAGAGCGGCTGATGCTGCCGTGACCGTACGGAACCCTGTTCCGGAGCTACCCGACCGTGACGTCGGTTCGAACAGCCGGGACGGGAGCGTCGGGAAACGCGCCCGAGACGGCCACCGACGGCCCTTCGGTCGGTTCGGGACAGTCGAGACGAACTGACCACTCGGGAGCGGGATAAATATACGCGATCAGGTACTAATACGATCGTGTCTGGATGAGAACTGGTGTAGAAACGTCTCGGAAGGCCCCCGTCGCTCCGAGCGGCCGTGCGAGGCAGACCGGGGCCGCGTCTCGGTACCGGTCACGCGCGACACAGGGGTGAAGTGGATCGCACGACTACGGGGGACGATGACCACAGGCAGCCACGAGAACGTCGGCTACAGGCGACTCTTCGGCGACGAGGGACTCACGTACGGGGTCGGCTTCCCGCTGACCGGCGAGCGGGAGTCCACGCCCGCCGTCGACCGCGAGCTCCGCCTCGCCGAACGGGCGGAGTCGCTGGGCTTCGACGGGCTCTGGGCGCGTGACGTCCCGACGTACTGGCCGCGGTTCGGCGACGCCGGCGGGGCGTTCGACACGTGGCCGCTCCTCTCACACGTGGCCGCACACACCGAGCGGATCGCGCTCGGGACGGCGAGCGTCGTCCTGCCGCTCCGACACCCGATCCACGTCGCCAAGTCGGCCGCGACTGTCGACAGGCTCTCCGGCGGCCGACTCGTGGTGGGGGTCGCCTCGGGCGATCGGGACCCGGAGTACCCCGCGTTCGACGTCGCCAGGGACGAACGCGGGCAGTTGGTCCGCGAGCGGATCGCGGCGTTGCGGACGCTGTGGCGCGAGGAGTACCCGTCGATCGAGGGGGAGTGGGGCGAACTCGACGGCGACCTGGACGTCCTCCCGAAGCCGACCACGGAGACGCTGCCGCTGTTGCCGACCGGGAACGCCCGCCAGTCGGTCGACTGGATCGCCGAGCACGGCGACGGCTGGCTGTTCTACCACCTCCCCGAAGAGACGCTCCAGTCCTACGTCGAGACGTGGCGGGAGGAGACGGACGGGCACAAACCGTTCGTGATGGCGCTCCGTCTGTCGCTCGCCGACGACCCGACCGCCGACCCCGAGCCGATCCATCAGGGGTACCACGCGGGCAGCGAGTGGGTCGCCGACTACGTTCGGCGGCTCGACGAGTACGGCGTCGACCACCTCCTGCTTGGCTTCGATGCGGCCGACCCCGGGGCCGCGATGACGGCGTTCGCGACCGACGTTCTCGAGTGATCCAGTCGTCTCCCTCCGTCCCGTGGCGCTGTGGCTCCGCGTCTCACGAGCGGCGCAGGCCGACGAAGTAGGCCGGGTTCGTGCTCCAGCGGCGCTCGAACACGGTCTCGTAGGCGAACAGGACCGTCCAGCCGTCGCCGAAGCGACGCCGCACCTCCGCCGGCGTGATCCCGTAGATCGCGTCGGGCTGTCGGCGGGCGTCGCCCAGCAGGCAGACGAGGCCCCCGGGCTCGACGACGGTGTCGAGGCCGGCGATGAAGCGGTCCCGTTCGCTCGCCCCGAGGATGTGGAACATCGCGCAGTCCAGGACGGTGCGAAACGAGAACCCGCGGGCCGCCAGCGCCGGCAGGTCGAGTGCGTCGAGGACGAGGAACTGGGCGGGTATCTGTCGCCAGCGGGCCTTCTGTCGTGCCTGTGAGATAGCCAGCGACGAGAGATCGATCCCGAGGACGTCGTGGCCCTGTCGAGCCACGAACAGGGACAGCTCGCCGGTTCCACAGCCGACGTCGAGGACGGGGCCGCGAACCAGTCCGGCGTCCGCGAGCCACACGAACGCCCGCTGTGGGCGGCCGATGTCCCAGTTCGGGACGCCGCTGTACGCCGCGTCGTAGACGTGGGTGAGTGGGCGCTGCGGGTACGGAACAGCGGCACTCACGCGGTTCTCCCCGCCGTCTTGACACTCATACACTCGCTTCGGTCGGCGGTGTGTAGTAGTTACGCCCGGGCTCCGTCCGCGCTGTCCCGGCGAGCGCCCCCGGACGCTTTTGTTGTCATAGGGACACGAACTCGTATGGACGACCGACTCTCGGTGGAACCGGTCGAGGCGGATCCGGTCGAGACGCGAGCGATGGAGTTCGTCGAGCGCAAGGGAGTCGGTCACCCGGATTCGCTGTGTGACGGGGTCGCGGAGGCGGTCTCGCGCCGCCTCTCGGCGTACTATCGCGACGAGTTCGGCGAGGTGCTCCACCACAACACCGACAAGGTCCACCTCGGGGCCGGCCAGTCGGAACCCGCCTTCGGCGGCGGCACGGTCACGCGGCCGATCTACGTTCTCGTCGGCGGTCGGGCCACGACCGCCGTCGACGGCGAGCGCGTCCCGGTCGACGCGATCGCGAGCGAGGCCGCGCGGGACTACCTCCTCGGGACCGTCCCGTCGCTCTCGTCCGAGCACGTCGACGTCGAGACGCGGATCGGGGAGACGTCGGCCGACCTCGGGGCGCTGTTCCGGCGTGGCGCGGCCCCGCTCGCGAACGACACCAGCTTCGGCGTCGGGCACGCGCCCGGGACGCCGACCGAACGGTACGTGCGGACACTCGCGCCGCGGTTGCACTCGGAGCTCGACGCGGTCGGCAAGGACGTGAAGCTGATGGCGCTCCGTCGAGGCGAGCACGTCTCGCTGACTGTCGCTGCCGCCGTCGTCGACGAGCACGTCGAGGACCTGGCGGCGTATCGGGCGGTCGTCGGTGAGATCGAGGCACTGGCAAAGCGGCACGCGGCGGGGCGGATTGAGGGGTCCGTGTCGGTTCGCGTCAACGCGGCGGACGACCCCGAGACCGGCTCGGTGTATCTCACGACCACGGGCCTGTCGGCGGAGTCGGGCGACGACGGCGCGGTTGGTCGGGGGAACCGCGCGAACGGGCTCATCACGCCGGGCCGACCGATGAGCCTGGAGGCCACGGCCGGCAAGAACCCGATCACGCACGTCGGCAAACTGTACAACCTCCTCGCGCTCCGGATCGCCCGCCGACTGGCCGAGACGCTGGGCGCGAGCCACGGCGGCGTCCAGCTCCTCTCCCGGATCGGCGAGCCGGTCGCCGAGCCGTGGGCCGTCGACGTGCAGACGACCGTCGCAGACGCCGACGCAGTCGCGGACGCGGTCGCCGCCGAGTTCGACGCGATCGGGACGCTCCGAGCGGACCTCCTCGCGGGCCGGGTCGACGTGTTCTGAGGCCACGGCGTCCGAGCCGGGCCGAAGGGTTCCCGACCGCCGATCGGTCGGGACCGCTCCCGGCGCGGCGAGCGTGATACTTATCAGTCCGACGGGCCTGTTACTGTTCGGAATGGACAATCTCCGTACGGGACTGAGCTACGGTGACGTCCTGCTGGTGCCACAGCGCTCGCCGGTCGACAGCCGGAGCGACGTGGCCCTCGCGACGCAGTTCACGCCCGGCGTCGCGCTCGACACTCCGATGGTATCGGCGGCGATGGACACCGTCACCGAGGCCGAGCTGGCGATCGCCCTCGGGGAGGCCGGCGGCATCGGGACGATCCACCGGTTCCTCACCGTCGAGGAACAGGCCGCGGAGGTCTCGCGCGTCGCCGAGGCCGGCGTCCCCGTGGCCGCGGCGGTCGGCATCGACGAGGACCACCTCGGCCGGACGGCGGCGCTGGTGGCGGCCGGTGCCGACGCCGTCGTCGTCGACGTCGCCCACGGTCATATGGAGCGGACGCTCGACGCCGTCGCGGACATCCGGGACGCCCACCCCGACCTCGACCTCGTCGCCGGCAACGTCGCGACGCCGGCGGGCGTCGAGGACCTGGCCACCGCCGGGGCCGACTGCGTGAAGGTCGGCATCGGGCCGGGCTCGCACTGCACGACGCGGAAGGTCGCGGGCGCCGGCGTCCCGCAGCTGACGGCCGTCGACGACTGCGCCGAGGCGGCGGCCGACCTCGACGTGACGATCTGTGCCGACGGGGGCATCCAGACCTCCGGCGACGCCGTCAAGGCGCTGATGGCGGGCGCGGACACGGTGATGCTGGGGAGCCTCTTCGCCGGCACCGCCGAGGCCCCGGGCGAGGTCGTCGAGGTCGACGGCGTCAGGTACAAGCGCTCCCGCGGGATGGCGACGACGGCGGCCGCCGAGGAGCGCTCGGACAAGGGCGAGAACGTCACGGCCGACGAGGGCGTCGAGGGGCTCACGCCGTACAAGGGACCGGTCGCCGACGTCGTCGCGGAGTTCTGTGCCGGGATCCGCTCGGGGCTGTCCTACTGTGGCGGTCACGACATCGAGGCCGCTCGCAGCAAGGCCGAGTTCGTCAGGGTCGCGGCGAGCGCGAAGGCCCGCGAGGGTGCCCACTCCGACGACGAGTGGGAGACGGTCAGCGTAGACAGCACGGAACAAGCCCACGGCGAGGCCGACGATTAGCCGTGGGACGATAGATCGCGTGCTCGCTGAGTCACCGGCTACCGTAGCCCCACTCCGACGCGATAACTGAGACCAATCGGGGCCGTACCGCCCTACCGACTGTGCTCAACGCACAGAGAATCCGATAGATTGACGACCCTCAGCGGCCGGTCTACAAACGATTTACAGGCCTTGAACCGCACATAGTATCTATGTTTGGGGGAAGTTCACGCACGCTCTCTTTCTCACTGATCGGGGGAGAGACATCTTGCGAGGGCTGGTCGTACTTGGAGCGTGACACCGATCTATCGATCGATAGGGGGCCGTCGCGGGAAAACCAGTGGGACCCCGCATCGGAGACCGACTGTCTGGTGATCGACGACACTGGAGGGAGCCACGATTCCGCCGACATCGTTCGGCGGTGGAGGGCGGAACGACCGAACACTCCCGTCGTCGTTCTGAGTGCTGGTAGCGACGACGATCTGGTCGGCGACGTCCTGTCCGCGGGTGCGACGGAGTGGCTTCCGCGGGAACTCGTCGAGACGGACCCGTCGCTCGTGGCCGAACGCCTGCGGAGGGTCGTCGAGCGCGAACACGCGCTGACGAGCGTCCGCGAGATCTACGACAACGTCGCGGGCGTCGCCACCCTCCACGACCCCGAATCGGGTGAGATGTTGCACGCCAACGACGCGCTCTGTGAGCTGCTCGGCTACGATCGAGCGGAGCTACAGTCGATGCAGGTCGGCGAGTTCACCGCCGAGCTCCCGGGGTACGACCACGAGCGGATCACACGGGCCGTCGCGAGTGTCACCGAGCAGGACGGAGCGATCGAACTCGAGTGGCCACTGGAGACGGCCGACGGTCGGATCCGGTGGACGGAGGCGAGCCTGCGAACGGTCCACGTCGGCGGCCGTGAGCTCGTGCTCTCGACGTCGGTCGACGTCACGGAGCGTCGGCGGCAGGAACGACGGTACGAGCAGGTGTTCGACAACGTCAACGACGTCATCTCCGTCCACGATCCCTGGGCCGAGGAGATGGTCGACGTCAACGAGACGATGACCGAGCTGACGGGGTACAGCCGTGAGACCCTGTTCGAGATGGATCTCGGCGGGCTTGGGGCGGTCGGGGACGGGCTCGGAGGTGAGGATGTCTACGAGATTCAGCGACGGGTCGCGGCGACGGGCGAGACGGAGACTGTCGAGTGGTCGGTCGAAACGGCGGCCGGCGAGCGACGACTGCTGGAGGCGAATCTGGCACCGGCCACGATCGCCGGCGAGGACCGTGTCCTGGCCCTCTCGCGCGACGTGACCGAACGGACCGAGTACGAGAGACAGCTCGAACGGGAACGCGACCGGCGGTCGGTGCTGTTCGAGAACAACCCCGATCCGGTCGTACGAGTCCAGTTCGAGGGCGGTGAGCCGGTGATACGGGAGATCAACCCCGCTTTCGAGGACGTGTTCGGGTTCACTTCCGAGGAGATCGTGGGATCGACCGTCGCCGAGGCCGTCGTTCCGGAGTCGGAACGCACGGACTTCGAGGAGTTCCGGAAGCGAGCGGCCGGCGGCGACCGCGTCGAAGCGGTCGCACCACGCGTCACGGCGACCGGCACCCGAGAGTTCCTCTTCAGAGTCATCCACTTCGACGCCGATCGGGACGCGGAGCGGGACTCCGATGCGTACGTCTGGTATACGGACATCACGGAGCGCAAGCGCCGCGAGCGAATGGTCCGTCACCTCCACGAGTCGACCGCAGAGGTACAGAACGCCGACACCGCGACGGCGGTCTTCGAGGCCGTCGCCGACGCCGCCTCCGAGGTGCTCGATCTCACGGCACCGACGTGCTGGGGCGACCCGGACGATAAGGGCGAGCTGACGCCGGTCGCGACGGGCGGCGGTCTGCTCGGGCTCTCGGACGGTGAATCCGAGCCCGGCGTGATCGAACCGGGAACGCCAGCCTACGACGCGTATCTCGAGCGGGAGATGCGTGTCGTCGACCCCGAGACGGTGTCCGATGGCGAGCCGAAGGGGGAGGTCGTGATCGTCCCGCTCGGGGGCCACGGTGTCGTCGCCGCCGCCGCGCCGGGTGCCGGTCGGATCGACGACGTCACACTGGACGCCGCACGGATCCTCGCGCGACACGCGACGACGGCGCTCGACAGGGTCGAACAGGACCGAGAACTCCGTGAGAGCGAACGTCGCTTCCGCCTCATCGCGGAACACATCGACGAGATCGTCTACCTCGCGACCGCCGACTTCTCGGAGATGCTCTACATCAATCCCGCGTACGAGGACATCTACGGACGACCCGTCGAGGAACTCTACGAGCGGCCGACGTCGTTCGTCGAGGCGGCTCATCCGGACGACCGCGCGCGGTACGAGGCGGACATCGAGCGGCTGATCGACGAGGTAGCGGCGGGCGACCCACAGGCCGCCTACGAGGGACAGTATCGCATCCAACGGGACGGGGAGACGAGGTGGGTGACAGTCACTCGGTTCCCGATCGAGAACGAGGACGGCGTCGTCGACCGCGTCGTCGGTCGCGTCGAGGACATCACCGAGCGGAGACGGCGGGAGCGGGAGTACGAGCAGATATTCGAGATGGCCGGGGACGGGATCGTGATCCACGATCCGGAGACCGGTGACGTGGTGAACGCGAACAGGCAGGTGGCCGAGCTGCTCGGCTACGACCGCGAGGCGTTCGTCGAACGACCGCTGTCGGAGTTCCAGGCGACTGACGAGGGGGTCAGTGCCGACGATGCCAGGGATATGATCCGAGAATCCGTCACCGAAGGCGGACAGGAGTTCGAGTGGCCCCTGGAGGCGGCAGACGGCGAGACGGTCTGGGTCCGGGCCAGACACGAGCTGGGCGAGATCGCCGGCGAGCAGCGTGTGGTCGCACTCCTGCACGACATCACGGAGCGGAAGCGTCGCGAGCGCGAGTACGAGGAGATATTCGACGGCGTCAACGACATCATCGCCGTCCACGACCCCGAGACCGGCGAGTTGATCGATATCAACTCGACGATGTGTGAACTGACGGGGTACGACCGGGAACGGATACTGGAGATGGGTGCCGAGGGACTGCTCGTCGAGGACGACGACGCGGACCTGCCACCGGATCGGGTTCCGAAGATCATCGAGCGCGTGATCGACGGGGAGGAGATCAGTCCGTACGAGCAGGCGATCGAGACGAGAGACGGGAGGCGCGTCTGGCTCGAAGTGAATCCGACACGCGCACTCATCGGCGGGGAGGAACGGTTCCTCGCGATCTCGAGAGACATCACGGAACGCAAGCGACGCGAGCGCGAGTACGAACAGATCTTCGACGGGGTGACTGATTCGATCACGGTTCACGATCCAGAGACCGCAGAACTCGTCGACGTCAACGACACGTTCTGTGAACTGCTGGGCTACGACCGGGACCAGATCCTCGAGATGGGTATCAGCGGCTACAGTCCGGGTGAGCGCGGCTACACGATGGACCGGGCGCGGGAGCTGGTCCAGGCGGTCGTCGAGTCGGACGGGCCGGAGCAGACGGAGTGGGCCGTCGAGACCAGTGACGGCGAAACTCGCTGGCTGGACGTGAAGGGGACGACGATCGAACTCGGCGGTGAACTGCGGTGCGTCGCTCTCAACCGCGACGTCACGGAACGACGCCGCACCGAGCGGCGACTGAGCGAGGTCCTCGATCGGATCGACGAGGCGATCTTCATCACGCGCGCCGAGGCGATCACGTCGGGGTCACAGGCACCCGACTACGTCAGCTCCGGGTACGAGGACATCTGGGGACGATCGCTGGACGAGATCAGCAGCGCGCACGAGAACGGTTTTTTCGACACGCTCCATCCCGACGATGCAGACGGTTATCGGGCGTTCGTGGAGGGCATCGTCGGCGATGTCGAGGCAGGAACGACATCTGACAGCTACTCACACGAGTACCGGATCCGGCGAACTGACGGCGAGACTCGCTGGGTTCAGTCGGACTACTATCCGACCGCGTGGGAGGGCGGACAGACGCGGGTCGTGATCGTCAGCCGGGACGTCACCGAACGCAAACGACGGGAGCGGCGTATCGCATCCTTCGACGACGCGACGGAGGATCTCGCCACTGCGGACACTCCCACGGAGGCGACGCGGATGGCCGTGAAAGCGGCCGCCGAGACACTCGACCTCCCCGCGGTCGGGGCGTTCCTCTACGACGACGAGGGGGGCGTCCTCCGGCCCGAGGCGCTGGCCGGGGAGTTGCCGTCGGAGGCGGCGGCAGAGCCGATCGAACCGGGTGACGGAGCGCTCTGGGAGGGGTTCGCGGCCGGGACCGTCGTCGCCTCCGACGGTGGCGACGACCCGACAGGTTTCCTCGGCGACCGTGCCGAGACCGAACTACCGGCAGGGCTGGCCGAGCTCGCGGCGTGGCGGGCGCTCTCGCTCGGGAATCACGGCACACTTCTGGTCGGTACCCCTGATGGGTCGCTGACCTCTGGGACAGTTCAGGCTGCACATATCCTCGCCGCGACGCTGGAGGCCGCACTCAATCACCTGGAGGGACAGCGACGCCTCGCCGCGCAGGAAGAGCAGCTGCGCACACAGACCGAGCGTGCGGAGCGGCTCGACCGGATCGCTCGGCTGACACAACAGGTCGAGGCCGCCATCACCGAGGCATCGAGCGCAGCCGAGGTGGAGCGGGCGGTCTGTGAACGACTCGCCGACACGGGACCGTACGCCCTCGCGTGGATCGGCGGCATCGACGCCGGCTCCGACCGGCTGGCGGCCCGCGCGATCGTGGGTGCGCCGGAGGGATACGTCGAGTCGATGGACCTGACGACGGCGAGCGGGACGGCGGATCCACATCCCGCGATCGACGCTTGGCGGACCGACAGACTGGCCGTCGAGAACTCGCTCGTCGGTGAGGGACCGGCCGACGACTGGCGGCGAGCGGGCCTCTCGGCGGGCCACCAGTCGCTCTGTGCGGTCCCGCTGACGTACGACGGGATCACGCGCGGGGTGTTGACCATCGGCTCCGAGTCACCGAACGCCTTCGACGAGCGTGAACGGGACGTCCTGTCACAACTCGGGGCCACGATCGCCAACGCCCTGGCGGCGATCGAGCGGCGGCGGGCCCTCGAGTCGGACGAGACGGTCGAACTGGAGTTCCGCGGGCCGGGCGACGCGCTGTCGTTCGCACGCGCGGCCGCCGCGGCCGACTGTCGAGTTCGGCTCGAACGGACGGCCGCCAAGCAGGACGGCCCGACGAGCCTCTACTTCGGTTTCACGGGGGAGGAGGAAGAGGACGTGATGGAGATCGCCGAGCGACGGCTGCCCGGATCCGTGGACCTCATCACCAGCGACTCGTCCTCGACACTGGTCGAGGCCCACGCGACCGACTGGTTCGGCGCACCGATCGCCGAGTACGGTGGCGTGCTCCGAGAGGCCGTCGCAGACCCGGAGGAGACGACGATACTGGTCGAGGTACCGAGACACGCCGACGTGCGGTCGTTCGTCGAGCGACTGCAGGAGGTCGCCCCGTCGCTCGAACTCACCGCCCAGCGCCAGCACCAGCGACGGAACCGGACGCCGTCGGAGCTCAGCGAACGAGTCAGATCGGAACTGACCGACCGACAGCTGGAGGTGGTACGGACCGCACTCTCAGCGGGCTACTTCGAGTGGCCCCGGGAGAACGACGGGAGCGAGGTCGCGACCCGACTCGACATCACACAGCCGACCTTCAACAAACACCTCCGACTCGCCGAGCGGAAGACGTTCGGGGTTCTGTTCGACGCTGACGACTGACACCCCCGGTACTCGCAGGTCTATCCGAACCCGTCCCGTTGGAGGGACCGCAACCGTTCGTCGAGAAATCGACTCAGTGTCAACTGTCGGAACTCACCGATAGTGTCGAGCGGTTCCGGTGCCGAGTCCGGAACCGGATACTCGTGGTCCCGTCGCACTTCGCGGAGTGTCTGACGAAGCGACCTGAAGCGACGTAGCCGGCGCGTCGAGTACGTCTCGATCACGTCCGAGGCCGGCCGATCCGCCCCCGTCAGTTCCGAGACGAGAGCGAGTGCACTCTCGATACCGAACCACGTGGTGAACTCGCTTGCGGGTGCGGTCGGGCAGGCCGGCCCACAGACCGATATCAGACCGGTTCCCCACCACGCGCTGTGAGCGTGTTCGTCCGGCTGCCGAACCTGTCGAACGGTCGTCGCCCGCTCGAAGTCGTCTACGGAGACGGGACCGGTCGCGAGTTCCGCGGTCGTCTCTTCGACGAACGTGCGGATCGCCTCGTCTTCGTCGCTGGACGGGAGCGTGGCACGTGGGGCCGTGAGACGGAGAATGGCCGTCGAGTCCTCCGACGTGGGGACCACCTGGACGAGCGCGGACGGCCGCCAGGTCTCCCGGAGCTGGTTCGACGGCAGCGTCTCGGCCGCCACCGACGTCTCGTACTGGACCAGCGGTTCCTGCTCCGGTGACCGGTCGGCCGCGAACTGACGGGCCAGGCCGTCACCGCTCGTGTCGACCAGTACGTCGAACCACTCGCGGATGCCGTCCTCGAATTCGATCGCGAGTCCGTCGTCTCCGGTGGAGACAGCGGCGAGAGCGCGGTCGGTACACCGCTGTCGGTTCGGCAGCTGTTCCGCGAGGGCGTCCCCGAGGTCCCGTGTCTCGATCGCGACGGGTCGAGCAGCGCCCGATTCGGCCGGTGCCGACAGCGTCGTCTCCTGCCGGCTTCCGGGTGTGTCTCGCCGGACCGACACACGCCGGATCGGTACACCCTCGTCGGTCAGGGTGGGGGTGAGACCGAGGGAACGCAAGGCTCGGCACGCCGGCGGACAGAGGAATGTCGTGCGGGACTCGGCTGATCGCCCGGCGTCGCGCACGAGCAGCGGATCGTAGCCCGCACGCTGGAGCAGGAGCGTGAGGGTCCGTCCGACGGTGGTATCGCCGACCACGAGGATCTGTCTGTCCCGGTGCTCCCGGTCCACGCCGGGTCCGAGGAGCCAGTTCTGGTCCGCCTCTCGCTGCTCGGGCCTCGTCGTGGTCGCTGGTTCTCGCGCATCGCTGCCTGTCGCGTCGCCCGCTCTCCCGTCCCGCTCGTCACGGGTCATCGGATCACGCCCCTCCTCCGACGGGCGGGTCCCGAGAACAGTAGCGAACCGGTCGGTGGTCGGTTGATCGGGAGGGGGGCGCTCTTGAACCGAACGAGCGGAGACAGATACGTCCAGTCGACCGACGGGTGCTCATACGTTCAGAACTCTCACCGTCCCACCTAAGCCCCGGATGCGTGTTTCAGTAGGGGAAACAGTGAGACCGTGCTCGATCAGTGAGTCGACCTGCCGTGTGAACCCCTCTCAGAGCAATACTACTAGCCGCACCGTCTCGAGCGGAGCAACGTCAGTTGACAGCAGGCTTGGGTCGGTGTGGTGTTACAGTGTCTCCCAGAGCGAAACGATGTCACTCGCACACGCAACAGGGACCGGGGACGCCGCTGGGGAAACGGACGACCGCCCGTCGACGGAGATCATCGAGTGCCTCAACGCCGAGTACGCACAGCGAATCCTGGAGGCCGTCCGGGCGGAGGCAAAGCCAGCTCGTGAGATCGCAGACGAGTGCGGAGCGTCTCGGACGACGGTCTATCGACGGTTGAACGCGCTTCAGGAGGCGGGACTCGTCGAGACGGAGATGCGATACAACGCTGATGGCCACCATCGGACGGTCTTCGAGGCGAGCTTCGAGTCGCTCGCCCTCGAGATGACGGCCGACGGTCTCACCGTGTCGATACTGGCAGACGACGACGAGAGTTCGCTCGACCGACCGCAACTGTCGGTCTCGAGTGATTGAGCCCTGCCGCCGGTGAGCGACTTCGGCTAACGGCCCCTTCCGACCCAGTGAGAGTGTGCTCCGGGAGACCTGCCCCGCTCCAGACCGACCGCCACGACTGAGAAGCTATATCGACAACCGCGGTACGGGTGTCGCTGCTCGTCCCGATGTCTATCTCGGGACGGCCTGTAACTCCTCGACGGTGCCGTCCTGTCCGTCACCGCTGGCGACGACGATCAACGGATCGTCGGTCGGCGCGAACACGTCCATCTCCGCACCGTTCCGTGAGTACCACTGGTCGACGACCGTCACGAGACCAGCCTCATCGAGGCGGTCGAGGTGGTAGCCCACGTTCTGGATCGACGCGTCGGTCCGCTCCGCGAGTTCGGACTGCGTCGCGGGGCTCCGATGGAGCTCCGCGAGCACGGTTCGGGCGAGACTCGATCCGAGGACCGAGAACACCTCGCCGGCGTCGTCGTGACCGAGTTCGACGACTCGCGACCCCGGGTCCGGTCGATCGACCGGTGACTTCTGCGGGAGCAAGTGACTCATACCACAGCGTCCGTCTGGCACCCCCAGAAACGATGCCACTACGTCTGTCGACACGTCAGCACACCGGAGCTATACTACTAGCCTCCCAACTGCCGGGAACGCGTGACACAGTCGCCGGGGACCCCTTCGAGGGCGAGCCGGTGCCAGCGTGGCTCCCCCTCGCTTTGGATCGTGAACGAAGGGGAGACGTGCTCTCGCCCTGCTCTGTCGCCGTCGAATACCGCCGAATCACTCGATTCGCCGGGTGTCTACCGCAGCCGAAAAGCGATCCACGACTGGGTGCAGAAAGCCGATCGACAGCCGGAGTCCGGCAAGTCACCGACTCACAGTCCGTCCGGGATGCCGACAGTAACCGCGATACACAGCGTCCAACGCCGGCCCTGACCCGTTCCAAGTAGCACGTCGGTAGAATCCCCAGTTCCAATACCCCTCCGGTTGAACAGCCGCCCACCGATGGCCCCCGACCTCGTTCTCGCAGCTGGGTTCCGCATCTGCGGCACGTTCACCGTTGTTCTGGGGCTCGTTCACTTCGCGATGCCGTGGCTACTGGACTTCGACGGCGCGATACCGACCGACGGGGACTCGCTGCAGCCGCTGAATCTGCTGGTCGTCACGTACCAGACGAAGCGATCGGACGTCCGCGGGATCGCACAGATCATGAACCACGCCGTCAGCTACACCCTCGTTTCGATCGGGCTCGTCGATCTCCTCGCGTCGCGCTGGCTTGGGGCGTGGTTCGCGCCGTACCTGCTCGTCTGGATCGCTGGCTGGTGGTTTCTCCGCGCGGCGACACAGCGTCACATGGGTTCCCGAACGGGCGACTGGCTGGTCGCAGCCGGGTTCACTGCTGCAGTTGCTGTTCCTCGCCGCCATCGCCGGCGTAGGCTACCTCGTCTATCGCGCGGTGGCCACCGCCGATGGCGGGACCGATCGGGCCCTCGATGAACTCCGGCTCGCCTACGCCCGTGGCGATCTCACGGACGAGGAGTACGAACAGCGGAAAGAGACGCTCGAAGGGGACCCCTGACCCGAACCCACCTATGCCGACCACCCGAGAAAACGCACCGTCGCTTCCGGACTGGCTAGAACAATACGCGACGGCCGGCCGATACGGACTGGTACTCGGGACGGTCCTCTGTCTCGTCGCCCTGTTCACGGATCCCGTTCCCGACCCGTCGTTCCCGTGGGCGACGCTCCCCCCGTCGCTGCGACTCCCACTGACGCAACCGCGGATCGAACACTGGCCGGTCACCTACACGCTCGGGATCTGGCTGTGGGTCTTCTGTTTTCCGGCCCTGTTCCTCGCGGGATACCGGCGATACGGTGACTCAGATCGTGGACCAGCGGTGTGGTCGGTGGGGCTTCCGACGGTCGCGATGCTGGCTTGGACCACGTACTGTCGGTTCTTCTGGCCGAAGCTTCGGCCGCCGACCTGGAACGCCCCGGCCTACACGTTCGTCTGCTGGCTGTACTGTTCGACCTACGACGTCATCTGGAGCAACGCAGCCTACGCGATCGCGCTTCTGGGCGTCGTCGCAACGGCGCTCGCGCTCCAGCGAAAACGGGGCAGCGAGTACGCCCTTCTCGGATTCGGCGTCCTGGCACTCCCGCTGGGACTGCCGGCTCTCTACGAGGGATATCGCCGAGCAGGACGGGAGAGCTGACTGGACGGTCCGATACCTGAGACGGGTGCGATCTCGACCGCTCAGTGCTGCCCTGTGGACGTCTCGGCCGCGAGTCGGAGCTCCAGAGCCGGCTGGGCACCGAGTCGATCACACAGGTCCCAGAGCGTCGCCGCGTTGCTCGACACTACCGGGACGCCGAACTCCGCTTCGATCGACGACAGTGCCGAGAGAGACCGATAGTTCGTACAGGAGACGAACAGCGCCTCCGCGTTCGGTGCCGCCTGAAGTACCGACCGGGCCTGCCGTTTCGCAGCCGCGGGGGTCAGTTCGCCGATGGCGGTGTTCGCGACGAGTTCGCGCCCGTCGAGCGCGACCACCTCGAAGCCGTTGTCGGCGAGGTACTCGCGCTCCCGTTCGTTCAGTTCCGAGGTGTACGGCGTCGCGACGGCGACGCGATCGGCGTCGAGTGCGGACAGCGCGCGGACGACCGAGCGTGCGGTCGCCACCGCCGGACCTCCGACGGCTTCGGAGAGTTGTGCCTCCAACGCCGCGTCGAATCCGGGGCCGTGCAGGAGGCTCCCGGTCGTACAAGCGTACGCGACGCCGTCGACCGACGCGTGCGAGAGCAGCGAGGCCGCCCGCTCGGCGTCGTCGGCCATCTCGTCGAGTGCGTCCGCGGTCACGTCTTCAAGCGGCATCCGGGCCGTGTGTGCCGTCCACTCGGCGGGGAGCGCGTCGCGGAACTCCGGCTCGACGGTCGTGTTCGACGAGGGGACGACCAGACCGACGCGGGTCACGAGTCGTCGACCTTCCCGTCGCGACGGTCGGCGTCGCTCGCGGCCCGGGAGCGCTCGTCCGGGTCGCCGTGGCCGCCACCGCCGGGCGTCAGTATCGAGACGGTCGTGCCCGCCTCGACGTCGATCGACGCCTTCGCGGGCACCTCCTCGCCGTCGACGAGGTTCACGCCGGTCGCGCCGTCCTCGCCGCCGTCGACCCCGGCGGGGGCCGTCCGCCGGCGCTCCGTCAGCAGCGACACGGTCGCGTCGGTCTCGACGGTCACGGTCCGTTCGAGACCTAGTCCGCCCCGGTACCGGCCGTCGCCGCCGCTGCCGGGCCGGAGCGCGTACCGTTCCAGGCGGAGCGGGTACTCGGTCTCCATCGCCTCCACGGGCGTGTTGAGCGTGTTGGTCATCCCGACCTGGACGCCGTCCATCCCGTCTTTCTCGGGGCGAGCGCCGAACCCGCCGCCGATCGTCTCGTAGTAGGTGAACTCGCCGCTCCGGTCGCCGATGATGAGGTTGTTCATCGTCCCCTGACTGCCGGCTGGGACCTCCTCCGGGACCGCCCGGGCCAGCGCCGCCAGCGTGACGTCCGTGACCCGCTGGCTCGTCTCGACGTTGCCGCCGACGACCGCCGCCGGGGGCTCGGGGTTGAGCACCGATCCCTCCGGGGCCGACACCGAGACCGGCTCGTAGCAGCCGTGGTTCGGCGGGATCTCCGGGTCGGTGATCGCGCGGACGACGAAGTACACCGCGCTCTTTGCCACCGAGAGCGGCGCGTTCAGGTTGCCGGCCACCTGGTCGGCCGTCCCGTCGAAGTCGACGTCGACGGACGGTCCGTCGATCGTGACGGTCGCTCGGATCGGGATGTCGTGGTCCGTCACCCCGTCACCTTCGAGGACGTCGCTCGCTCGGTACGTCCCGTCCGGGAGGTCGTCGAGTTCGGTCTCGACCCGCTCGCGAGAGTAGTCGATGACGGCGTCGAACGCGTCGAGCAGCGTCGGCCCGTGTTCGTCGAGCAACTCGCCGACGCGTTCCTCCGCCCTGTCGTTCGCGGCGCGCTGGGCCCTGAGATCGGCCTCGCGCTCGTCGGGCGTCCTGACGTTCGAGCGGATCAGCTCGTGGACCGCGTCGTTTTGCTCACCCTCCTCGACGAGCCGGACCGCCGGCAGCCGGAGCCCCTCCTCGTAGATCTCCTGGGCTCCCGGCGGCATACTCCCGGGTGCGCTGCCGCCGACGTCGGCGTGGTGCGCTCGCGACACCGCGAACCCGATCACCTCGTCGTCGGGTGCGATCGTCGAGACCAGCGTGATGTCGGGGAGGTGGGTCCCCCCTTCGAACGGGTCGTTGACGACGAACACGTCGCCGGGCTGGGGGTCCTTCTCGAGGACGATGTCGACCGCGTCGGGCATCGCCCCGAGGTGGACCGGGATGTGTTCGGCCTGTGCGACCATCCGTCCGGCCGCGTCGAAGAGCGCGGTCGAGCAGTCCTGTCGCTCCTTGATGTTCGGCGAGTACGCGCCGCGGATGAGGACGTGGCCCATCTCCGTGGCGACGCTCTCCAGTTTGTTCCGGAGGATCTCCAGCGTCACGGGGTCGATCTCCCCGCCCGTCTCGGACACGCCGCCGGAGCCGCCGTTCTGTCCCTCGGTCGTGGGTTCGGGTTCGTCACTCATTCGTCTCGCACCTCCGCGATCAGCGCGCCGTCGTCGCGTACCCGGACGTCCCAGGCGGGCGGCACGACGACGGTGCTCTCGTCGCCCTCGACGATGGCGGGTCCGTCGACCATTTCGCCGGGAGGGAGTCGCTCGCGGCCGTACACCGGCGTCTCGTGGGTTCCGTCGCCGAAGGCCGCCTCGCGGGTCTCCTTCCGCGGATCGCCGCCGCCGGCGTACTCGATCGACGGCGTGGTCCGTGCGACGGTCGCGGTCACGCGACAGTTGACCAGCTCGACCGGTTCGTCAGTCCGGTAGCCGTAGGCGGACTCGTGGGCCCGTCCGAACCGCTCGCCCGCCGCCTCGGCGTCGAAGGGCCGGTCGACGTCCACGGCGAGCTCGAAGCTCTGCCCGGCGTACCTGAGGTCAGCCGAGCACGCCACGCTGGCGCGCTCCCGGTCGCTGACCTCGGCCAGCAGTTCCTCCGTCAGCTCCTCGTACACCGCGTCGACCGCCTCGGGGTCGACCTCCGCGAGCGAGCGCTGGTGGGTCCGGACCGCGTCGCGCTTCTCGTCGGCCGCGAGCAGCCCGTACGCCGAGAGGACGCCGGAGGCTCGCGGGATCACCACCCGGTCGATGTCGAGGCTGTCGGCGATGGCGATCGCGTGCATCGGCCCGGCACCGCCGAACGCGACGAGCCCGAACTTCCGGGGGTCGTGGCCCCGCTCGACGGTCACCGAGCGGATCGCTCGCGTCATGTTCGCGTTCGCGACCCGGTAGACGCCGCGGGCCGCCGCCAGGGGCCCGTCCATCCCCGCCTCGTCGGCGAGGTCCGACAGGACGTCGTACGCGGCCTCCGCGTCCAGCGACATCTCGCCGCCGAGGCTGGTACTCGCGCCGATGTACCCGAGGACGAGGTTCGCGTCCGTCACCGTCGGTTCCGTCCCGCCGTTGCCGTAGCAGGCCGGCCCGGGGTCGGCCCCGGCGGACCGCGGTCCGATCCGGAGCGCGCCGCCGGCGTCGACCCAGGCGATCGACCCGCCGCCCGCGCCGACGGTCTCGATGTCGACCATCGGCGTCTTGATCGGCCGGTCGTTGATGACGCCCTCGGTGGTCCGCTCGGCCTCGCCGTCGCGGACGAGGCTCACGTCGCTCGAGGTCCCGCCCATGTCGAAGGTGACGAGCCCCGACTGGTCGTCGTCCTCGCCGCCGGCCATCGCGCTCGCGCCGACGACGCCCGCGGCGGGTCCCGAGAGGACGGTCGAGACGGCGTTCTCTCTGACCGTGTCGGCGTCGGTGGTACCCCCGTTGGCCTGCATGATCCGCGGCTGTGGGACGCCGCGGTCCCGCGCGCGCTCCGTCAGCCGGCTCACGTACCGGTCGATCGCCGGGCGGACGTACGCGTCGACGGCGGTCGTCGACGTCCGCTCGTACTCGCGGAACTCGGCGAGCACCTCGTGGGAGGCCGAGACCGGGACCGCGAGCTCCTCCCGCAGCACCGACGCGACCCGTTCCTCGTTGTCGGTGTGCGCGTAGGCGTGCAACAGCGAGACGGCGACGGCCTCCACGTCGCGCTCGCGGATTCGTTCTGCGACCGCCCTGACCTCGTCCTCGTTGACGGACCGCTCGACCCCGTCGGGGGTCGTCCGCTCGGCGACCTCGAACCGGCGGCGTCTGGGGATCAGCGGCGTCGGCTTCTCGGCGTCGAGGTCGTACAGCGACGGCCGGTCCTGCCGACCGATCTCCAGGACGTCCCGGAACCCCTCGGTCGTGACCAGTGCGGTCTTCGCACCGTCCTCCTCGAGGAGCGCGTTGACCGAGACCGTCATCGCGTGGGCGAACTCGGTCAGCGTCTCGGGGTCGACGCCCGCCTCCTCGCAGGCCTTCTCGATGCCGGCCATCACGCCCTCGCTCTGTTCCTCGGTGGTCGGGACCTTCGCGGTCACGAGGTCGCCGTCGAGCGCCAACGTCACGTCGGTGAAGGTCCCGCCGACGTCGACGCCGATTCTCCGGCCTGCCATCTACAACACCCCGGCCACGCTGAGCAGCGTCCGGACGCCGAGCCACACGACGACGATCGTCACGATCGCGCCGAGTGCGTTCGCGACCCGCCCGTTCGTGTACTCGCCGAGGAGCGCGTCCTGGTTCATCGCGTAGATCAGGAAGATCGCCACGATCGGGAGCAGGATGCCGTTGACGACCTGGGCGAAGACGATGATCTCGACGGGGCTACCCCCCAGGAGCACGGAGAGGACGCCGACGCTCAGGATCGTGCCCCAGACGGCGCGAAAGCGGGTGCTCTGCAGGTCGGAGTCCCAGCCCAGCGCGCCCGTCGTGGCCCACGCGCCCGCCAGCGGGGCCGTGGTCGCGCTCGTGAAGCCGGCGGCGAACAGCCCGATGCTGAAGAACAGCTCCGCGTAGGGCCCCGCGATCGGCCGGAGCTGTTCGGCCATCCGACCGACGTCGCTGATCTGCGTCCCGGGTTCGAAGGCGGCTGCCGCGGTGACCATGATCGTGATCGTGATGATCCCACCGACGGCGATCGAGATGACGGTGTCGGTCCGAGAGCGGCCGATGTCCTCGGGGCCGCCCCACCGCTCCTGGACGTTGCTCGCGTGCAGGAACAGATTGTATCCGACGATGGTCGTCCCGATCAGCCCCGTGATGAGATACAGCGAACCCGAGGGGACGCCCGGGACGAACCCCAGCGCGATCGCGCCGAAGTCCGGCCCGATGAGCGCCGCCGACGCGACGAACGAGAGGGCCATCACGGCGACGAGGCCGACGAGTGCCCGCTCGATCAGCTTGTACCGGCCGGTGTACAGCAGGACGCCCGCGACGAGCCCCATCACGACGCCCCAGATCGTCGAACTCACGCCGGTGATGGTCGCGAGCCCGGCGGCCCCGCCGAGGATGTTCCCGGCCTCGTAGGCGGCGGTCCCGATCCCGATCGCGCCGACGACCAGGAAGGTGCTCACGTACTCGACCGCTCGGTTGTCGAACCGCTCACGGAGCGCCTCGCCGAGCCCCTCGCCGGAGACGAGGCCGAGTCGTGCGCTCATCTCCTGCAGGACGATCGTCGCGACGATCGAGAAGGCGATCGTCCAGAGGAGCGCGTAGCCGAACTCCGCGCCCGTTACGCTCGCGGTCGTGACCGTCCCGGGGCCGATGAAGGCGGCTGCAACCATCGCGCCCGGCCCGACGGCTTTGAGTCGTTGAACGAGAGTCATTAATGATGTCGTTGACACCCAGTGACAGGGTGCAGAGAACCGGTAAAAAGGGTTGTTGAGAACCGTGTGCAGACAGTTCACAATCAGTGTGATCGCGTGCACGAATCGGCCGAGCGGATGCACAGAGATACGAACGGTCACCGCTCCGTCTCGGTAAAGAGGACCTTCGAGACGCTCTCCTCGATCTCGACGTCGAAGTCCAGGTCCGCGACGCTTCCCCGGATGAACCGGGTCATGAACCACCGCAACGACTCCGAGGGGAAGACGACGTGATAGCTGCCCTCGTCGGCTCCACGGACGGTCAGGAACCCACACACCGAGAGCCAGTCCAGGACGTCTTCGAGCGAATCGAACCGCTCGGCGTACTCCTGTGCGTGATACTCCGCGACCCGGTCGATCGTCTCGAGGAACTCGTCGTCCCGATCCTCCGGCTCCGCGACCTGGTCCAGGAACGCGTGCAACAGGTCGACGTCCAGGAGGACGTGTTCGCCCGTCGAGAGCATCTCGTAGTAGGTCTGCAGGTGATCGCTGTCGCTCGCTCGTGCCGACTCGAAGTTCGCCGCGTAGAACGCGATCGCCTCCCGGATCACCTCGCTCCGACTGCCGTCGGTCTGTTCGCTCAGACTCTCCAGCGCTTCCCTGGACTCCTCGTCAAGTGATACCGTGACGCGGTCACTCGGCATAGTTCCCGATTCCGCCAGAGTGACTAATAAAACGTGGATATCGAACGTCCGGCTCGAGCCCGGATAACCGGAGAGAGCGACGGAGCACCCGGACCGCGTGATAGCCCGTCCGACGATTGTATAACGTCGGGAGACTGACCGAGGCGATCGGCACTCGCCCGGTCACGTCCACTGGGACTCGTCGGGGGACTTCCGCGGGTGAACTAACGGCTACGAGAGTGTGACCGTTCCCCCCGATTACGGAGACGTGCTCGGCAGTCGATGCGAGTGCGCTGCTGGAGTCCAAGGCTACGGTCAGACGCTGCCTCCGCTTGCCTGCTCTCTCTGTGTACCTGCTGCTCAGTCGGTCTGTACGAGGAACAAAAGGGTGTTTCAACCTTCGCGAGGACGGCTCCCCTCTCCAGAGCCGCCCCGACGTTTGACTTCGAACGGTTAATTGTGTAGAGCATCTATCGTCGTCTCGTGAATGATCGGAGCGATCGGTTAGAATCCGGCTCGGAGGTTCTGCGCCGACAGGCAGTTCGAATTCCGCTCCCGGACGTAGAGGCAGAACGGTCCTTCCATCAAAATATGATGCGAATTGCAGCCGCCGGCGACCGAAAGAGCGAGTTGCTCGACGATCCAGACGTGCCGTTGACGGAAGTCTACCAGGACGAACTGGACGAGATGAGACAGAGTTTCGAGCACCGCCTGCAACAGGTCGCCGGCGAGAACTACTACGATGTTGCAACCGCGTATCTCGATGGCGAGCGTGACGACTGGATTGGGGCACTCGCGGCGTACTACCTAGAGTGTTACTATCGCTTACAGGAACGCTACACGGTCGACGAGCAAATCTTCTTTTTGTTGATCCTGCGATACCCGAAGTGTTTCACTGTGAACCTCAGCTTTCTCACCGGTGAGTTCAGCTCCGACGCGGTGAGATACGAATCCTCCAAGCACGTCGACGCCGACCTCACCGAGCACAGTCGAGAACAGCTCCACGCCGACTGCCAGTACTCACAACACAAAGCCGCGGAATACCTCCGCGAGCACGTCGATTGTATTCGAGGAGCCGTCCCCGACCCGGATACGACCCCGTTCGAACAGCGGCAGTACGGAGGATTCGTACATATCACGGGGAGACGAGGATCGACGTTCGGGGAGGTCCTGGATTCCGTCGCTCCGAACCCAGACCGATTCGACGAGCAGCCATCGACACCTGGCCTCGTTCCGGAGGGCCCGGAGGCCGACAGAGCTAAGCAGCAGTTCCTCACCGACAGTCAAGTCCTGATCTGACAAACGGCTTCGCTGTCCTGACCGATACACGCCTGTCTCGACCGACAACGGAGTCGTCCTCCTACCAGAGAGGCCGCTATCGGTCGACCTGAGTTGGGTCATATATCGGAATCGCGGAATGAATTCACGAGTACTGTTCAAGAGGTGGTGTCGAGTCAGCTCACATCCGGCTAGCGGAACAGAGCGTAATCGAGGTACGCATAGAGCGAGATCATCCGATATGAGAAAGTGAGCGACATATCCCGAAATTCTCTCGGGTGAACACGCTGATGATTGCTGCGGGTATGGGGCCGAAAACAGAGAGTTACGGAAGGTATGTCGCGAGGAAGTCCACTACCCGGTCCAGTGGTTTATTGATTCTGTCGTCCTCCGATTCGTCATCTTCCTCCGAGGCCATACGTGAACATACCGCTGTTGATGTAAGTAATTGACCCTGGTGAGTCTCTCGTGGTCGAAACCGAACCACAGCGCCCAGAATCCGTTTCAAACTCTCGTCGTTTCTATCGGCCAAATAACGGCATCCGTTTTACACCCGTCTGTCCCGAACCGTCGCGTGGAGACGATGTCCGAAACTGGTCCCCTCTCTCAGTCCGGAAAGACACAGTGGAAGGACGCCCTCGTCGGCGGGCTACTCGCGCTCCCAGGTACCGCACTCGCAGCGTGGCGATCACCGGAGAGTATCTCACTCGGAACGGTCGTCGTCGGGAGTGCAATCGCTGACTCCCTGATCAAGCGACGCGGCGGGAACGGCACTGCAACTGGACTGCGAGCCGCGCTTATTGGCGGATTTCCGGCAGTCTGGGCGTTAAAAGGGTTAGTTTGGGCACTCCCGACCATCCCGAATCCACCGTGGTTCCAAGCAGTTGGTGTCGTGGTGACACTTACTGTCGGGGGCGTTATTCTACTCGTCGTAGCTGTCTGCGGCGCGCTTGCTGGGCGCGTGGGCGGCTGGCTAGCCGAACAGCGCGGTCACGGGGGTGTAGCCGACGCAGGCGGTAGTGTCGACACTACTTGACAGAGAGGTAATGACACGGCCGCGTCCCGCGCTTCAGAGACCACGTCTCGACGTGCCACTACGTTTCTCCGTCCTCGGCATCGAGCGCGAGCAATCGCCCCTCGCGACCCCCGGCACAGTAGCCACGTACACGATTCCGTCAGCGACCGTCGGAGTCCGAGCTCCGGTTTCGGCCGATCTAGCGGTGCTCGCTGTCGGTGTCGATAGCCACCAGGTCGTCACGAGAGAACGGCTTTCCAGCGGGGGCTGGGTGAATACGCCAGTCGAGAGGTGTGGGTATCCGTCGAATCCGACTCCGGTCGCTCACCCCAATACTAGTTCTGGAACCAATATGAGGAGAACGATCAAGACGGCGAGGATACCGAAGCCGAGTAGTCGCAGGACTCCTGCTGACCGCTGCCGGTTCGGGGGGAGGGATTCCGCGATCCCGGAAAACGCGAACGCGATACCCAAAAACAGCATAACGTGGGGGCCGTCGAGTACAATACCGAAATACACCCACCCGAGGAGGCAACCGAGCGAGAAGAGTGAGAAGACGAGACCCTTCCGCCGTCCGTCTGGCTCACGAAACAACATCCGTCGGATCGCCACCACACCTACCGACAGAAGCGTGTCCCAATAAACCGTTCGGCTGGTCCGACAGAAGGCATATATGGAAGTGGTATCGTCGTCCGGTATGGTCCGTTCCGCAGTCCGTACCGGCCTCTGTCTACTACTCGGGATCTTCGCGGGGCGCGTCCTGGGCCCTCTATTTGTGCCTGACCCGACGGGGCCGCTCGCGACTGTCCTGACGGTCGTCGTAGCGGCAGTCGGTACTGTCGTTCTCTACCGCTCTGACTGGTGGCGTGAACTGGGGTCAGTCCCATAGTGGAACAGCTGTACGCGTTGACCTGATCTGTGAGACGTGTCGTCATCGCGGGTTGGACCCCATCACCGAGAGCGGCCACGGTCTCCTCTCGGCGGCGCAGCGGTGTGCCGCCCCCGACGGCGAGGAACGTAGGGAGTGGCATCGCGCCCGTGACGAGCGCGGTTCCGGTGGTGAGCCGACGGTGTATCGGATCGAGGGCCGCTACTCACTCGGGGAGCGAAGTGCCGGCCGCCTGCCGGCGTCGAACCCGGCGGACTACCGCATCTGGAATCGCGCCGATTGCGAGGTTCCGGAGCCGACAGCCGAGCGTGGACTGTATCGTGCCGAACCGACCGAGGCCACGAGATTCGGCGCGTACGCGGTCCGCGCGAGGCTTGCGCTCGGACTCGTAGGCGTCGAAAGCACGCTCGTAACCGTCGGACGTGGCCAGGGCGTCGGCGAGCAACGCTCCGTCCTCGATCGCCTGTGCAGCGCCCTGGCCCGCGAAGGGCAGCATAGCGTGAGCGGCGTCGCCGGCGAGGACGACACGGCCTCGTGACCACGTATCGAGCGAGGGCAGATCCTCGAGCGCTGTCAGAACGAGGTCGGTTGGGTCGAGCCCGTCCAGAACTGCCGGGATCGGTTCGGGGTAGCCGGTGAGGCGCTCCCGGAGCGCCGACTCGACCGCTTCGGGGCCGGCGTGGTCGCCAGTGAGCGGTCCGGGTGCGGTCGCGAACCAATAGAACCGGCGCTCGTCGACGGGTGCGCCGCCGGTGTAGGTGCCGTCACCCCAGATCTCGAACCCCTGCGTCCGGTACGGTTGGGGCACGTCCAGCGTGACGAGTGCGCGGTAGGCGACACCGCCGAGCGGGCGGGGGTCGACGCCGGGAGCGACGGCGTCGCGGACCGTCGAGTGGATGCCGTCGGCCCCGAGGAGCAGGTCGGGCCTAATTTCGGTCCCGTCGTCGAAGCGGACCACTGGCGGGTCGGTCCCGACGACGGCCGTGCAGTCCATCCCGGTTCGAACGGTGGTGTCCAACTCGTCGAGGAGAATCCGTTGGAGGTCGGCACGGTGAACGGCGACGAACCCGTACCCGAACTCCGGACGCTCCACCTCGTTCAGGTCGAACCGGGTCAGATACGGGCCGTCCGGCGATCGGAGTCCACCGCCTTCCAGTTGCCTCCCGGCGTCACAGACGGCGTCGGCGATCCCGAGACGGTCGAAGACGAGCATCGCGTTGGTCTGGAGCAGGATGCCGGCACCGACCGGTCGGTACTCGGAAGCGGCCTCGTACACCGTCGGCGAGAGACCGCGCTGTTCGAGCGCGAGTGCCGTGGTGAGCCCGCAGATGCCGCCGCCGACGATAGCGATCTCCCGGTCCGATCCGTCGTCGGCAGGCCGGGTCACTCGCGTCTGCTCCGACGGCATCGCCTCCGGCGATCGTCGTCGTTCCATATGCGAACAATCGCCCGCAGGAGGGAACGATCTGGTGGGGGTTATCCGCGATCTTTTAACTTCGGTGACCGAGTGGGTTCGGTATGCGGTACGTGACGATGCGTCTGTCCCCAACTGGGGGAAACGGGTTTCACCCGTTGGGAGAGCGACTCGCCGAGGAGCCGTCGATACAGCGAGAGGCGATCCACCACGTGGAGTTTCTCGACGACGAGACGGTTCTGACACTCGCCGAGGGGCGCGGCGATCGGGAGCGCTACGAGGGCATAATGTCTTCGTCGCCCGCCGTCGACGGGTACGTGGTCTCGGGCGACGAGCGATGGATGGCAGTGAGTCAGTTCGAGCCGACCGACGAGGTCAGACGGCTGCTGGAGTGGCAGCGCCAGGCCGACATCGTCGTGGAGACGCCGATCCCCTTCGGTGCCGACGGAGCCCAACGCGTCACCGTTCTGGGCGAGGAGTCGGCGCTCGGGGAGATATTCGACGAGGCAGCGGGCATAGACGCCCTCTCGGTCGAGATCGTCGAGACCGGGGAGTACGACCCGGAGGCACGACGCTTCACGCGGTCACTGACGAACCGCCAGCGGGAGGTGCTGGCCGCGGCCGTCGAAGTCGGGTACTACCGAGCACCGCGCGAGGCGACACACGCAGACGTCGCCGAGGCGGTCGGTCTGTCCCCGTCCACCGTCGGCGATCATCTCCGGAAAATCGAGGCGGCAGTGTTCGAGTCCATCGTCCGGTGAGTTCTCCATCCGGCGACTCCCGTCGGTCGACGGACACCCCCTCACCGAGCGCCAGCGGAGGCCGCCAACAAGCCGAGTCCACCCAGTGCAATCGACACCCCGTACAGCAGGACGGCTGCACCGATCACCCGGCCGACCAGGGTCGTCGCCTGAGACGGACGAGTGACTCCGCCCCCGACACGTCCGGGTCGTCGCTCAACTGTTCTTCATCCCGTACCCCCACCGACGAAGCACGGCCTCCGGCTCGATCCCCTCCGCGCCCGCGACGATGAGCGCCTCGACGACGTCGGTCTTGTACACCCGCTCCTCGAACTGCGACTCGACGTCGGCGACGGCCTCGTCGATCCGGTCCTCGGTCTCGGACTGGATGAACATCGGCTGTTGGCTCCGGCCCTCCTTGACGCTCTCCCGGCGGTACTTGTAGGGGAGTTCGGAGACGTTCGCCGCCGCTCCTCCCTCGATACCGGCCGACGCCTCGTCTGCCACGTCGGTGTCGCTCGCAGCGTCTCCCGACGTGTCCTCGGCCTCCGGTGGCTCGTCCGCGAAGGGGTCGTCCCCGGCACCCGACTTCATGCTGGAGCCTCCGCCGTCGCGCGCAGGTCGGCCGCGAGCCGTTCGAGTTTCTCGAGCGTCTCCAGCTCGTAGTCGCGCTCCCGCTGACGGTGTGTCTCGACGTACTCGAACGCCGAACACTGCTGTCGCCAACACCCCTCGAACAGTGACCCGCGCTCGTGGAGCACGACCGGGACGTCGTACCCCTTGCGTCGGATCTCGTCCAGCATATCTTGCTGGTCGTTCGTCCGGGAGAAGTTGTTCGGGACGATCGCCAGCACGCCGACGTTGATGGCCAGGTTCTCCTCGAGTCCCGGAACGAGGTCCTCCAGTCCCTGGACGCTCTTGAACCCCTTCCCGCTGGGCTCGAACGGCACCACCAACGAGCGCGTCGAATGTATCGCGTTATACAGTTTAACGTCGGCCGTGGCCGGCGGATCGATGATCAGCGTGTCGTACTCCTCTTGGACGTCGTTCTCCCGAAGGACCCGGAGGAGCTGGACGTTCCGGTTCCAGTTCTCCCCGAAGTCGTTGGCTTCCTCCTCGCGCCGCTGGAGGTGTTTCGCGAGCATCTCCAGGCTGTTGTGTGCCGGGATGACGTCGACGCCCTCGCTGGTCTCGATCAGGTCTTCGAACTCACCACGCGGCCGTTCGACGAGGTGTCGAACCAGCGAATCGGCGGAGCTGTCGTCCCTGTCGTCGTCGACGTCGAGCAGGTACGACAGTGACGCCTCCTGTGGGTCCAGATCGATAACCAGGACGTCGCGTCCCGCTCGCGCGTCCGCGACCGCGAGGTTCGCCGCGAGCGTCGACTTGCCGACGCCGCCCGCCTCCGAGTACGTCGTGTAGGCCAACATATCTGCTGCGATGTGACGCTTCGATATAAAGCTCAGTCAGACGATCCGGCTAGATGATGCAGCTGGCTCGCACAACTATACAAAATAGCTATTTTACTCAACTATACTTTTCAGCTATACTTCTTGACTATACACCCCAACTACACAAGCCACCGATACGTTGTGGCTGTTAGATCCGGCTGGCCACCAGAGGAGATCAGTCCACCCACACGGTACAGTTGTTCCGCGAGGCGGGAGCGTCCAGCTGCGTCAGAGAGTGGCACTGACCGTCGACACGGTCGAACGACGCGATACGATCCGCTCACGACGGGGGCTGTCCTCGTTCGACGGCGAACGCGTCGGCGAGTTTTTCCCGCATAAACTGTCGCCGGAGCTCGCGCCGACGCTCCTCGGAGAGGTAGTCGTTCCAGACGACGTCCGCCGACGCGCTCCCTTGCTCTTCAGCCACTTCCCGTACCTGGTGGTCGACCAACTGCTCGACCGTACTCGAATAGCGGTCGTACCAGAACCGACGGCCCATCTGTGGAACGGGAGACTGACCGCCGATCTCGTTCGGGAGCGCGGCACGATCGGCGAGGTCGTCGAACCAGTCGAGGATCGTCCCCCGAGTCCGATGGCCGCTCTCGGCGCGGGCCGAGGGGAACAGATAGCCGTTCCAGTCGCCGGTGTCGGCGAGCTCCGTGATCCTGTCCTGGGCCGCCTCCGCACCGTAGACGACAGCTACGGACCCCGGCCCGTTCTTTCGCTCGTCGAACTCGATTCGAGGTTGTGCTGCGTCGAGGCGGAGCTGTGACCGATGGAGCGCGGCTACCTCGCCGGATCGGAGACCCCAGGCACACAGGGCAACGACGAGGAGTCGCTCTCGCGTTCCAGTCGCAGCGTCGTACAGCGCACGGACGTGTTCGGGGTCCAGCGGTGGGTTCTCGGTGCGCGAGCCTCCGCCGGACCAGTCGTAATCGAGCCCGTCCGTCGGATTGAGCGCGGCCTCGCGCCGGCTGACGAGCGTGTCGTACCACGCCGAGGTCGACTTGTAGATCCGGCGGAGTGTCCGTCGGTCCACGCTGTGATCGAGCGCGTCGAAGGTGTCCCAACAAGCGTCCACTGCTTCGGCAGGCGGGACGTCAGAGGCCCGCCCGACCGGGGTCAGTACGTCGCTGGTATCGTTCACGTCCGCGTACGCTCGAACGTACCGGGCGAGTCGGTACCGGTGGGTACGGACCGTCCGGTCACTCCAGGAGAGGCGCTGTCGCTGTCGGTCGAGATAGCGTTCGAGTGCATCGACGGTCGGCTGGTGGTCGATCTCCCAGTCGTATCCCGCTGGTTCGAGGCCGAGGTCGTCGCTCCAGAACTCCGCGAACGTCCGGTCGTGATACTCGCGTAACGCGTAGACGAGGCCACGGAAGCCGTTGTTCGAGAGCCACTCGTGGGACGGTCGATCCGACCCCGGATCCATCCCGTGGGCCCGCATCGCCGGCGCGACAGTCTCCCAGTAGGCGTCTTCGAGCTCCGAGCGGTCCAGCAGCGTCCAGGAGGGCGTCTCTCGTTCGCGATGTGGATCTGAGCCGCCGGATTTCGGCATACTGGGCGGAACAATACGAAAACGTATAGGTCTTGTGGACACTCTGACTGCACGAGTCTGTGTACTCAACGGTTCAGACCCATCGTGAAAGACGAATAGTCATAAACCACATATCGCTATATCTAATCGATGCTGTACTCCTCGTTTTCAGAAGACCCGGGAACGCGGTTCTTCCAGCGTCGCGAGGTGCTGTTTCTGCCCTGTCGGTCGTCGTAGGCACCGAAACGATTCCCAGCACGCCGACGTTGATACCCAGCTCGTGTTCGGGGCCGATTTTGTTCCAGACCCTCGATGGTTGGCGAGCCCTTGCCCGAGAGTTCGGTCGGGATGAGAATGTTACTCGTACTGCAGAGACCGTTCTTGCTGCGACTTCCTCGCTTCTCAGACTCGCTGAACTAGACCGTGACGATGATCTGACCAAGTCAAAATCGTAACCGAGATGTGCTGTACGAACGTGATTATCTCGAGCGACGGGCGAGAGCGGGCGAATGACAAGAGTGCGTGACAACGCCGACCTCGTCTTCGTCATTCCACCACCGACACGGTCAAGCAGACTGTTCAGCTTGCATATAGGCGTCTATCTTCTCGGCGAGTGTGAGTGCGAACGTCTCATCGTTGATGTTCGCCTCGATTTCGAGTAGTTCGATGTCTTCGTCGAGATGCTCACGGAGCGCCTCGAACAGAGCGGCGTCGGTGTCGGGGTCGTGGAATTCCTCACCCTCGGTGTCGAGCATCGAGACTCCGTTGAGTGGTAGTGCGAGCGCAGTTGATCCGGTCGATGCGTTGAGCTTCTCCGCGATGATCCGTCCGAGCTCGGCGTTCTCTTCGGGCGTGGTCCGCATCAACGTCACTTGCGGGTTGTGGATGTGGAACGTCCGTCCGTCGAACTCTGTCGGGACCGTCTCCCTGGGACCGAAATTGACCATATCGAGGGCGCCGGTCGAAACCACCTGAGGAATCCCTCGTTCTGCGGCGGCCTCAAGCCTGTGTGGGCCCGCGGAGAGGGCCCCGCCGACGAGTTCATCGGCCCACTCCGTCGTCGTCACGTCGAGGACGCCGTCGATGACGCCCTCCTCGATCAGGTTCTCCATCGCACGCCCGCCCGTTCCGGTGGCGTGGAAGACGATGGTCTCGTAGCCGCGGTCTTCGAGCCACTCACGGGCGGTCTGTACACACGGAGTCGTGACACCGAACATCGTGATGGCGATAGTGGGCCTGTCTTCGACCTCGATGTCGGGGTCGTTAGAGACCATCCCAACCACCGCGAGCGCCGCGTTCGAGATGACCGTCCGCGACAGTTGATTGAGTCCCTCGATATCGGCCACGGAGTACATCATCGCGATGTCGCTCGACTCGACGTACGGTTCGGTGTCACCGGAGGCGACGGTCGAAACCATAAACTTCGGCACACCGACAGGGAGAGCACGCATCGCCGCAGTCGCGATCGACGTGTTCCCAGACCCGCCGAGACCGAGGATTCCATCCAGTTCGTCCTCCTCGTGGAGACGTGTCGCGATCTCGGCCGCGCCCTCACCCATAGCCTCGATGGCCTCGCCCCTGTCGCCCGCGTCTCGCAGCGATCCGAGATCTCTGCCTGCAGCCCTGGCGACAGCGGCAGCGGTGGTATCGGGCGTGATTTCCGGGTCGTCCATCACGCCGGTATCGATCAAGTGGACATCGATTCCCTGGGCCTCGATCACGTCCCTCGCGAAACCGATCTCCTCACCCTTGGTGTCGAGAGTGCCGACGATGACGACGCTCATCAGTGATCACATCCGATCGGAGTCGCGCTCATCGGAAATCTATCTCCTTGAACTCGCGGGCCTGCCCCTCGATGGCCTCCTCCGTCGGCAGGCGTTCGATACTCGAAGCACCGAAGAAGCCGACGATCCCCTCTGTGTTGTTGAGCACGTACTCGGCGTCGTCCGGCCACGCGATCGGCCCCCCGTGGCAGATCACCATCACGTCGTCGTTGACCGCCTTGGCGGCGTCGTGGTGCGCCTGGACCCGTTCGGCGGCGGTGTCCAGATCTAGCGCCGTCTCGGCGCCGATGTCACCCGAAGTTGTCAGCCCCATATGCGAGACGACGACGTCCGCGCCGGCCTCGGCCATCGCACGGGCCTGGTCCTCATCGAACACGTACGGACACGTCAGCATCCCTTGATCGCTGGCCTCACGGATCATCTCGATCTCCTTATCGTAGCCCATCCCGGTCTCTTCGAGGTTCTGTCGGAAGCTACTGTCTTCATCGATCAGCCCGACCGTCGGGAAGTTCTGGACGCCGGAGAACCCTCGCCGACGGAGGTCCTCGATAAACACCTCCATCTCACGGAAGGGATCAGTTCCGTTGACGCCAGCCAGTACAGGGGTGTCCTCGACGACCGGAATTACCTCGTTGCCCATCTCGACGACGATCTCGTTCGCGTCACCGTACGGGAGGATTCCGGCGAGGGATCCGCGACCGTTCATCCGGTACCGTCCGGAGTTGTAGATGATCAACAAGTCGACGCCACCACGCTCTGCGAACTTCGCCGAGATACCGGTTCCCGCTCCGGCACCAATAATCGGTTCCCCGCTGTCGACAGTCGAGCGTAACCGTTCTAGCGACTCACTTCGTGGAAACTTCATACACGTCTACCGTTTGCCGCGGTCGGGTATTCAATATTGGGGTCACAGATAGGGAATCACGAGAGCCGGAGAGACAGAACGGGGCAATCGTTGTCGGTCTAACGGGCGATGTCGGCGATGTCGACTCGCTTGAGGAGGACCATCACCGGAATGAAGATAACGACGAGCAGCAGGATCGAGAGTGCGGACGCCACCGGATAGTTGAGTCCGTTGTTGATACGTAAGTAGATGAGTGTCGTGACAGTGGCCTGTCCACCGGAGAGGAACTGTGGAATGAGGAAGTTCCCGATCGAGAGCACGAAGACGAAGATAGATCCGATCGCCACGCCGGGCTTGCTCAGCGGCCAGACGACGTTCCGAAAGGTCGCGAGCGGTCCACCGCGGAGTGTCTCGGACGCACCAAGTAGGTCTTCGTCGATCTGTGAGAGAGATATATAGATCGGAGCCGTCATAAAGACGACGTAGTTCTGCAGGTACGCGACGAGCTGCGAGAAGGGGGAGAACAGCAGCCACGACACTGGCTCGCTCGTGATTCCGGATGCCACCAACAGGAAGTTGACGAACCCGGTCCGCCCGAGGATGGGGAACCACGCGAGCGTGCGGATGAGTGCTGACGTCCAAAACGGAATGACAAGGAAGAGCAACAGCAGAATGCCGCCGTTCTCTGACGTGTAGAAGCGCAGGAAGTACGCGACCGGATAGCCCGCCAGCAAGCACGTGACCGTGACGACGATCCCGATTGTGAGTGTCCGGATGAAGACGCTCGCGACGGTGCCGGAGAACGCACTCCCCAACCAGTTGCTGAGCGTGAACTCCATCACGACGGAGTAGGATTCGTACGTCAGGAAGCTGTAGACGAACACGACGACGAGCGGAACGCCGAGAAACACCGCGAACCAGAGGACCGTCGGTCCCGTCAGCAGGTGTGCCTCGGAGACCGCAAACGGGAACCAGTCTGGGGACTCACTCTCTGCGGACTGGTCCTCAGTTGTGGCTGACATACGTTCCTCCTTTGTGGCCAGTCTTGGGCAGTCGGTGGTCGGTACACTGCTTTACCGTAGTGGAGTAGTGTATCAATTTCATTCTCCGAGAATATCCGTTTCGAGATCGGTTCCAGGGACATTGCTGATCTCTTCGAGGAGCACTGTGTCCGATCTGCCCCAAGAGATCGTGATCTCGCCGGTCGGATCGGCGATATCGTCGAGCAGTTTGACCATCACCGTCTTCTCCCCCTGCTCTCCGTGGACATCAGCTACGATCTGTGTTCCGGATGCAGGGTGATGGATGACGTCACTCACCCGACAGTCGAGCGTATTGCCATCATCCTGTCCGAGTGACACGTGATGTGGACGGACCGAGAGAGTGACTTCCTCGCCGAGCAGTTCTGTCGGTGGAGAGTTCAGGTTCGCGGTCGTCGATTCGATCGTGCCGAAGGCCGTCTCGACAGTGGCGACCGATTCGTCGTCCGACAGCGAGACGATCTCGCCCGAGAACGTGTTCGAGTCGCCGACGAACGTCGACACGAAGGCGTTTGCGGGCCGGTCGTAGACATCTTCGGTCGTTCCCGAGTGCTCAACGACACCGTCGTTCATAACGACCAGCTGGTCACCCAGCCGCATCGCCTGGTTCTGATCGTGTGTCACGTAGACGAACGTCGTGTCGAACTCGTGGTGGATCCGGAGTAACTCTCGCTCCATATGCTTCTGGAGCTTGTAGTCAAGGTCGCCGAGCGGTTCGTCGAGCAAGAGGAGCTTCGGTTCTAGCACGAGGCTCCTCGCGAGAGCGACCTGCTGTTGCTGGCCCGCAGACAATTCTTCCGGGTTTCCATCCAGAAACGGGGTGAGATTCAGGACGTCGGCGACCTGTTCGACACGGTTCGCCATCTGTGATCCGGACACGTCCGTTCGCTCCAGTCCGTACCGGATATTTCCCCGAACGGAGAGGTGCGGGAAGAGCTGGAAATCTTGGAACACCAGGCTAATATCCCGTTGGTAGGTGGGGAGATCGGTGATATCCTCGCCGTCCAGCCGGATCGACCCCTCTGTGGGGTCGACGGTACCGACAATCGAGTGGAGTGTCGTGGACTTCCCGCATCCCGACGGGCCGATGATGACACAGAAGTCGCCGCGAGCGACCGAGAAGTCGATGTCGTCGACCGCCAGCGTCCCGTCGGGGTACACCTTCGTGAGCCCGGAGATCTCGAGGATCGTCTCGTCGTCCTGTTGTCGTTCGTTACGCTCCGTCGTCTCGGTGATCGAGTTCGACTGCATATTACGTTTGGATGATGTCTTCGACGGTGACAGAGTCCGCCGCACTGAGCGTCTCGAAGTACTGTGCGTCCGCTGCGTCCCACCCGACGGGGACGCGTTCGCCCGGATCAGAGCCGTAGTCCCGATCCGTTTCGTCGATCAGGAACTCGCGCGTGAGACTGTCGGGAAGTACGGCGTGCTCGACTACTTCACCGGTGTAGGTCGAACCCTGATAGGTCATCTCGATCGTGTTCTCGCGATCATACGCTTCATCTCCGATCGTGATCCGCTTCGGCCGGATCAAGACTACCCCTGTCTCCTCGGTGACCGGTCCCCGTGGTTCGGCCGTGATCTCGCCCAGTTCGGTATCGACCGTAACCGACCTGTCGTCGGCGTTTCGGACCGAGGCCGCCAGCGCGTTCGAGTCGCCGACGAATCGGGCGACGAATGCCGATTCCGGCGAGTTGTACACCTCCGCGGGTGAGCCGATCTGTTCGATCTGCCCCTCGTTCATCACGATGAGACGGTCTGCGAGCTTTAGAGCCTGATCCTGGTTGTGTGTGACGTAGAGGAAGGTGCTACCGAGGTCCTCGTGGAGGCGACGAATCTCGATCTCCATTCGCTTCTGGAGCTTATAGTCGAGGTCAGCGAGCGGGTCGTCGAGCAGGAGAAGGTCGCGCTCGCAGACGAGTTGTCGGGCGAGTTCGACGCGCTGTTGTTGGCCACCACTCAGTTCTCCGGGAGTGTTCCCCCTCGTCGCTTCGATGTTGAACAGTGCGAGCATCTCGTCGACACGATCCTCGATTTCGGGCTCGGAGACCTCCGACTGCTGCTGTCGCAGTCCGAACGCGATGTTCTCGGCGACCGTCTTGTGCGGGAACAACGTGTCCTCGAACTCCTGGAACACGTAGCCGAGGTCACGCTCAGCGACCGGTTGGTCGGTGACGTCTCGGCCGTCGAACTGAATCTGACCTCTCTCGACGTCGACGAGCCCGGCGACGCAGTTCAGGAGCGTCGTCTTCCCACAACCACTCGGCCCCATCACCACGCAGAAGGCCCCGCTCTCGACCTCGAGCGTGATGTCACGCAGGACTGTTTCGTTACCGAACGACTTCTGTACGCTATCGATTCGAACGTTTCGTGCGCCCATTATGGTAATCCTTGACGAAGCGACGTTTAATTCTTTTCCTCTCGTTCAGTTCGTCTGTGAGCCCTTCAGGACCAGATATCCCCCGACGGCCAACAGCAGCGTCGAGACGAGTGTCGTCACGCTCCCGAGGGCGAACAGCATCGGCGTCGGACGTTGCGAGCCAGCGATGGAGAACACCTGAAGCGGCATCGTCGTGTCGGAGCCCAGTAGGAGGATACTCCGGGTCCCCTCGTTGTACGACAGTGTGAAGGCGAACACGGCGGCCCCGAGAATGGTCGGCGCGATCTGTGGAAGAATCACCTCGCGGATAGTCGTCCACCGTCCGGCACCGAGGACAGAGGCAGCCTGTTCGTTCTCCGCTAACGTCGGGGGAAAGCCAGCAAGCAGAACGATGACCGCAAACGGGAGCGTCCAGACGACGTGAACGGGCACTGCGAGCCAGAGCCCCTTCTCGAACCCGAGTAGTTCCACCTGGAGGAGCATCGCACCGACCCCGTAGGTGATGCCGGGTGTGATAATGCCCAGAATGAGCAGATACAGGACCAACTGCCTCCCACGGAAGTCGTACCGATAGGCGAGTGCCGCAGCAGTTCCGAGGACGGTGGTGATGACGGTTACGACGGATGCGAGCATCAGCGACCGGATGATCGACTCGATGATGGCGGTGTTCGAGAACAGTTGTGTGTACCAGTCGGTCGTGATGTCGGTGAAGGGGAACGTGAGTCCCCCACTGTTGAACGAGAAGACGATCAGCGAGATGATCGGCGTGTAGACGTAGATCGTGATACACACGAAGTACAACAGCAGGACTCGACGCGCACTGGTCACCTGTTTCATACTCTCGAGGAGTGACCCGTTGGTACGGTTCGCCGAACTCGTGGCCATACTGGGTTTCACCGGGCCGGAGAACATAAAACCCACCCTCGAGGGGGAAAGTTTCTTTACCGAGAGCGATCGGTTGTCGTGTATATGACAGTCGGAGATCTGCAGGAGCCCGAAGACGAACGAGACGAGATATCGTTCCCCGAAGCGAATATCGCGGGGATCCGGCACATCACAGGAACGGTCCAGTCGACGCTCGGACCGACGCCGAGGGACAAACTCCTAGTCAGTACCGGGGACGATACGTCCGTGGTGTCCGACGCCCCTGATTACGAGGTGACCAGCGACGGTGCCACGATCCTCGAGCTGCTGCCGCTGGAGCATCCCATCGCCGAGATAGCCCGCGACATCGCGGGACCCCGTCGCCCGGGAGAGACGGACATCGACGGAGAGGACATCCCCGACGGGGTGACGACGACGCTCGTCTTTGCGAACGCGCTCCTGAGGGAAGCACAGGCGCTCCTGGACAAGGGACTCCATCCGCGAACGGTCACGCGTGGATACGACAAGGCACGCACCTGTGCACGCGAGGCTGTCGACGACCTGCGTCGATCGGTCTCCGAATATTCTGGGGACGGACTACACGCCTGTGCTCGTACCAGTATCACCGGTAACGACATCGGTGGCAAAGCGGACACGTGGGCTCGATTCGCCGTAGATGCCGTTCGGACGGTCGGTGCACCCGACGAGCGAACATTAGCAGTGCGACAGACGAGCGACGGCGCTATCGACGACTCGCGACTCGTGAAGGGCGCGGTCCTCGATGCGAACTCGGTGGTAGACTTCCGGATGCCACGATCGGTCGAGGAGGCAACCGTTCTCGCGATCGGTGGGTACGAGCGGGGCGGTCTTCGGGACCCGGAGATCGGAGACCGGTACGTCGCCACCCCGGAATCGGCCGCCGACGTCGACGCCTTCCGGGACCTGTTCGGCGACAACCGTGCGGAGATCATCTCCGAGATTCGGTCGACCGGTGCCGACGTCGTCGTGACCAGACTCGGAATCACACCCGAATATCAGGCGATGCTTGCCGACCTCGGAATCGTCGGAATCCGGAACGTCTCTCGGCTTGACCTCAGACAGGTCTGTGCGGCCACCGGCGCGTCCCTGGTGAAAGACCCGGAAGACTTCGCTACAGCGGATCTCGGCCACGCCGGGCACGTCACCGAACAGACGGTCGGTTCTCGACGTGACGAGACTGGGTCGAGCGAGATGGTGCTTTTCGAGGGGTGTGATGACCCGGACGCCGTCGCTGTTCTCCTACGTGGAGTGACCGATCGATGGGGTGAGCTGGCGACGACACAGATACGGAAGGCGGCGAACGCCGCCGCCATCGCTGCGGGAGAGACGACCCTCCCGGCAGGCGTCGTCCCAGGCGGCGGGGCGACGCATATGGCAGTGAGCAGACGGATCGGATCGCGAAGCGCCGGCGAAAAGTCGCGCGAGCGCCTCGCACTGACTGCGTTCACGAACGCACTCACGCGAGTCGTCGGGACGCTCGCGTCGAATTGCGGTCTCAACCCCATCGACACGGTGACGACACTCCGGCAGCGACACACCGGCGGAGAGACGACGACCGGGATCGCCGCACCGCCTGGCCGGATCGACGATGTGTGGCAACAGGGCGTCCTCGATCCGGCCGGTCTCCGAGAGCAGCAGTACCACAAGGCTACCGAAGTAGCGAATCTGGTCCTCCGGATCGACGACAGTCTCGACGCGACGTTCAGCGAGGTGCCGGACTCCCCGGACGATTCGATTCACCCGGCGGCCGCCGAGCGTCACGAAGATTACCGCGCCGAAAACGAGACGCGCTGGGACTGAACCGTCCCGTTCTCGCACACGGGTGGCGTAACATTCGGCCTCGATGGGCTCTCTAAGAAGGATGCAACACCGTCTCTGGTCGAGTGGGACGGACAGTGTAGAACACCATCGGCGTCTGGCTCTCGATAAAAATGAAGTAGCGAGGCAGTCGCTCCGCGCTCAGGCAGACTCGAAGTCAGCCCAACGTTCGTTCATATACTCGGCGTTGTCAGGGTACTTCTGGATGAATCCGATCGAATCGATTCGAGTCTCGATATCCGGCCCGTCGCGCTTCTGCCCGTCGGGTGACGGATCGCTCTCTTCCATCGACCAGTCGTACTCCATCGGGTCGAACAGTGCCGGCTGTTCGACGGATTCGTACGTTCGCTCTCCTCGATACGCCCAGTCGTAGTATTCCGGCCCCATACCCTGTCCCGTCTCGTCCGAACCGTCACGGACGAGATCGGTGTTGGGGTAGTGGGGGACACAGTACTCCCACTGCTGGATGAAGCCGGGGAACCACGCACCGTAGTGCATATCGAGGAGTTCAGTCGCCTCGGCAACGTTGTTCCGCTCGTTAGCGCCCGGCTTCAGTGGCGCCATACCGCCGAACCACGACCGATATCCCTGAACGCCCTCGGTCATATTCGCGTACTCGCACGGGGTCCCCTCTCTGCGGACGTCGATACAGGCCGGTCGGTAGAGGTCACCGATCCACGCCTCCTCGGACGCCATCAGTGTCACCGACTCGCCGTACGAGGTCCACGTCGATCGGAACTGTCCTTCCTGCTTCTCCTTGATGAGGAAGTCGATGATCGTGTCGATCTGGTCCTTGCTCGGGTTGTTGAGGTTCCCGCGTTCGATGTCGATCATATCGTTGTCGAAGAGGTGGAGGACGGTCTCCCCCATCACCACCGTCGGGATCGCGTCAAGGGCAACCCGGCCCTGGTACTCGTCTGCGAAGAGCGCCGACCACTCGCTCACTTCGTCGATGTGCTTGGGGTTGTACGCCGGCCCGTCGAACGCATAGACGTACGGCGGCCAGCGGAGGTCCTCCATCGTCTCCGGATCCTCGTAGATCAGCTCGTTCATCGCCTCGGCCTGTCCGTCCAGGTACGAGACGCGCTCGACCGGGTTCGTGAAGAAATCGGAGATGTACTCCGACTCCCACCGATCGAGGTCGGAGGGAGACACAGCGTACGTCGCGTCGTTGTCCAGTACCATCGCCGATCCACCAGGGCTGTCGTTCGAGACGATGTCGAAGTTCGACCGCCCCCCGCTCAGAATCCGACGCGTCGTCTCGGGGATCGCGGCGTTGGTGATACTGGTCTCGATACCGGTGACCTCTGTGTACTTGTCACCCTGTCCGCCGCGGACGCCCCACGCCGGCCCCATCCACTTCAGCGGGCGAGTTCCGTCTTGCATACCGCCCGAGCCCCCGCTCGTACCGTCACCGTCGGTGCTACCGTTTCCGCCGCCGTTTCCTCCGTTACCGCCATCGTTGCCGTCCCCAGAGCAGCCTGCCAGCGCTGCACTGGCCATAGCCCCTCCGGCGAACTTCATAAAGTTGCGCCTGTTGACTCCCGACATACGACATTTGCTAAACCATACCAGTTACAAAAGGTTTTGGGCTTTTTACCGATAGAGTGTGTGGGGGCCGCGAGGTCGGTTGTGATTTTGCTGCACCACCCCACCGTCTCACTGCGTTCGATGCGTTACTCCCACCGTCCTCGCAGTTGTCGCACGTTGGGTCGGTCCGGTCTCCGCTCCCGAAGAGATCCAGTTCTACAGCACCACCGTCGAGACGAGTGTGAGGTCATATTTCCCAGTACGGTTACTGAGCTGTATACATCGAAACGGCTTGTGGGTGATCAACAGCTGTCATCGGACAGAACACAGCGCGGATCGATCCGACCCCGAGCCGTCCTCACCGTGTCTCTGGACCGTGCTGAGTCGGCCGATATGACATTATTATTTCATCAAAATGTCGTGGACGACGACAGGCGGACTCGGAGTTGACACAGCTCGTCTCGTGGAAACCACGTCGCGGGCACTGGTCACATTATGTGAACCGATTGTTGAAAGTCCACAGGTCGGTGCTCGGTACGTACACTGACTGGACGTCTCAGCGGCGTCAGCGGGACACTCGAATAGGTGTTCGCATAATGTGATGGTAATTAATGTACGTCTCTCGCAGTCTCAGACACCAGCTCAGTCGCCGGATCAGATGACTCTACGGTGTTGTCCGGTCACCTCGACACCGACGCCTCTTCGCCCCGTGTCGGCTACTGCGAATTTCGCTTGTCCCGTTAGGGATTTCGATAACAAGCGTACGTGTGTTACTCTACTGGGCAGAGTCCCATACTCCACTAAAAAACCGAAACCCCGACGATCCCCACAATATTAGCCTACAGTTTTTCAGGGCAGGACGGAGTCACTGCAGTGTAACGGTTGTATAACACACGTACATACATTATTCTTCGACCGGTCCCCGTCAGATCGATCGTGCACTTCTCGGGATAGCGGCAGTGAATCATCGCCTCTCAAGTGGTGGCTGAGTAGTCACGCCTGGAGTGCCGATTCGAGCGAACGAGCGGAGTCGAGCAACTGCTCGGCCAGTTCTTGCTCGATTCGGGACTGATCGACGCGGTACTTCGGACCGCCGACACTCAGGCCACCGATGATGTTTCCCTCGCCGTCGTGGACCGGTGCGCCGACGGCGACGAGTCCGGGTGCGAACTCCTCGTCGACGGTTCCGTAACCGCGTGCCGCGATCTCCGCCAGTTCCTCGAAGAGTCGATCGCGATCAGTGATCGTCGCTTCGGATTCCTGTGGCAGACCCCACTTGTCGACGATGCGTTCGACTTGGTCGTGGTCGAGTTCGGCGAGGATTGCCTTGCCCGCCGCTGTGTTGTGGAGGTAGTACTCCGAGCGGTAGTTGATGTCGCTCTCCTTCGCCGCTGCGTCACCGGAAGTCCCGTAGAACATAAGTAACCGTCCGTGCTCGAAAATGGTGAAGTTCGTCTCTTCACCCGTCCTCTCGGCCAGCTGCTCAACCTTCTCTTCGATGGTCGCGTCACTGGGGTATCGATACCTGACCTGCTCGCCCAGCAGCGCGAGTCTGAAACTCACCTTGTATGTACCGTTCTCCTTGACCAGATATCGCTTCTCGCGAAGCGTGTTGAGGTGGCTGTGGATAGAACTCTTGGGGCTCTCCACCATCTCGTCCAGCTCCGCGAGCGTGAGTCCGTTATACTCCAGAATGAGAGTGAGTATTTCGAGTGACCTCCGCGTGGTTTTGAGCGTTCGCCCCTGCGGTTCGTCGATCATACACCACTGTTTGTGATGGTAGATAAATAACCGTTATCATAATGCGAATGGCACGATCTGATAACGACGTTCGCATAATGAGAACGGTGAGTCGGACCAGTAGCCCGCTATTTCTGACGAGGACCCGACGGACGTTCGTCTCGGAATCGTTAAGTATACGTGTTTTGATACTTTCTTCAGTGACTCCCGAGCACAGACTTACCCCCTGGCGAGACCACGTCGGCACGGAAAACTGGTGTCATCCCCATCGCTACGGAAAACGTCCGTATAGTGCTCAGTGTGCACGCTGACGAGTAGTGTTGCGAGATACGAAAGGTTTTACAGCACAGTCTGTGTTACCGGGTCCTATGGATGACTTCTCACCCCTCGATGAGGACGTGAATCGACACGAGGTATCGCCCGAGGAGAGCCAACAGTACCGTGAGATGGTATCAAGCATCCAACGACTCACGGGCGTCGGTGTGTGGTCCTACGATGTGACTACTGACGAGATGTGGTGGAGTCACAAGGCCAAAGAGATCCACGGCGTTGATCCGGAGCGAACGTTCTCTTTCTCAGAACTCGTCTCTCACTACACGGAGACTGGCGAGTCACGCGCGACGACTGCCTTCGAAGCAGCGATAGCGGACCAGGAGGCGTTCACGATCGATGTGGGACTCGTCGGTGAAGGGACGACAGAGCACTCGATACGTATGCACTGTGATCCCTGTGTAGAAGAAGGCGAGACTGTGTCTCTCCACGGTGCCGTTCGAGACATCACCGACGAGAAGCGACGGGAACAGCGTATCGAGGTACTCCGGGAGACCAGCCAGGAGCTCCGAAAGGCGAGTTCCCGTCAGGAAGTCGCCGAAATCCTCGCCGACGCTGCCAAGAACATCCTCGGACTGGTCAATACGACTGTTCGGCTGGCCGATAAGAACACCAACACGCTCCGGACTATCGAAGCGACGGAAGAGTGTCTGGAGCGGGCCGGCGACAGGCCGAACTACGACATCGACGAGGAAACGCCCGCAGCACGAACCTACCGGACTGGTGACCCAGAGATCCACACAGACCACGAGATGACCGAAGACGATCACAATCGTGGCGAACTGCGGTCGGGGCTGTACGTCCCGATCGGGAACCACGGCGTGCTCAGCGCCGGCGACATAGTCGTCGACGCCTTCGAGGAACACGATCTCGAAGCCGCGGGTCTCCTCGGTCAGCTCGGCGCAGAAGCGATAACGCGCATCGGGTGGGCGAAGCGATCGAGAGCCGTCTGAGTGTATCACGCGTGTGGCCGTTGTCGTCTACCCGCTGCTAGTCGCGATGATACAGCTATATTTGCCTGTACAGCCGGGTATTAGTGATGCCCATTACTCTGTCTGTCGTGTCTTATGAGCGTCGAAAGGCACTACGAGAGGGAGTTCGTCCGAACGTTCTTCACCTCGCCGACGGCAGTCGACGGCGAGGACGACACGGCGAAGATGATTCGAAGTGCGGCACAACTCCGTGGGATGGAGGCCCCAGATGTCTGGGTCCCCGACAACGAGGACGCTACTGCACCCAATATGCGTGCGGAAGGTGTCCAGAACATCGTCGAGGTCGTCGCCGAACACGGCACCGACTTCCCCGGTGAGATTCACCCGCGTGTCGTCTGGCACCGCGAGTCGCCGACGACGCGGTATCAGGGGTTCCAGCAGATGCTGGAGGTCGCTGACCCGGACAACGGCGCTGTCGAACACATCGACGGGTTCGTCATCCCGGAGGTCGGCGACATCGACGACTGGAAGAAAGCCGACGAGTTCTTCACCATCATCGAGAACGAACACGGTCTCGAAGAGGGGAGCCTCTCGATGTCGGTGATCGTCGAGAGTGGTGAGGCAGAACTCGCCCTCGGCGACCTCCGAGCGGAGATGGGCAAACCTTCGAACAACCTCGAACGCCTCTTCCTGCTCGTCGACGGCGAGGTGGACTACACGAAGGATATGCGCGCGATGACGCCCACAGGTGAACTTCCGCCGTGGGCCGAACTCCGTCACAACACCTCACGGGGAGCCAGCGCGGCCGGTCTCATCGCTGTCGACGGCCCGTACGACGACATCCGCGACGTGGAGGGCTACCACGAGCGGATGGCAGACAACCGAGCGAAGGGGATGACGGGTATCTGGTCGCTGACTCCCGGGCAGGTCGTCGAAGCGAACACGGCCCCGTTGCCGCCCGAGACCGGCCGCTGGCTTCTCGACGTTGGTGATCGTGAGGTCGAACTCGAAGAGGTGAACGGTCAACAGGTGTACGACGACGACGCAGTCTCGCTGGAACAGACGGCAGACGACGAGTACGACCTGCACATCGGAAACGAGGAGCATCGCCTCAGTGAGGACGACCTCCGCGAGGAACTACTGGACCGGACGGCGTACGTCCCGAGTCTCAACGACATCGTCGACTCGATGGAGGAGTTCGAGGCTGCCAAGGAGGCAGGCAAGGGCGCTATCGCGATGACCAGGGCCGCGACGCTCGTCGTCGATGGAGTCGAGGTAGAAGTCACGAAGGACCGGATGTGGGACGAGGCGACCTATCAGGCCGCGCAGACGCCTGTCACGTTGTTCCAGGACGTCTACGACCATCGTCCCGACCAGCACGAGGCTCTCGAAGAGATGTACGGCAGCGATGTCGTGGAGCGTGCGACAGACGTCGGGAACTGACTCACACGGAACCCGGGTCTCGGTTCGAACAGCAGGTCCGTAGCGGCGTTGCTCTTCCCCGACCTTGTCGATTGACACCGTCCAACACAGGTTTTATTTGTCGGTACTCCGGAATCAGGGGTATGGCAACTGAGAGATCCGACTCTACGTGGTCTGCACGCGAACTCGAACTCGCCCGTCCCGATGCCTCGGCGTTCCGCGAACTCGCCGCGGAACTCCGGTCGCGCGTCGACGGCGGCGTTGAGTTCGACGAGTACGCGCGGATCCTGTACGCGACCGACGGGAGTATCTATCGCGCAGAACCGGCTGGGGTCGTATATCCGACAGGCGTCGACGACGTGCAGGCTGCGGTGGACGTCGCGACGTCACACGGCGTTCCGATTCTCCCACGAGGGACCGGCTCTTCACTGGCCGGACAGACGGTCGGGCCGGGGTGCGTCGTCCTCGACGTGTCGCAGCATATGGACGATATTCTGGAGGTCCGTCCCGATGATCGGCGGGCCCGAATCCAGCCTGGCGTAGTGCAAGACGACCTCGACGACGAACTCGCGGCGCACGGCCTGAAATTCGCGCCCGATCCCGCCTCCTCAAACCGAGCAACGGTCGGCGGCGGTATCGGGAACAACTCGACGGGTGCGCACTCGGTCAGATACGGTATCACTGACGCGTACACAGAGGCGGTGAAAGCTGTTCTCTCCGACGGATCACTCATTCACGCCCGCGAGGTCGTCATCGACTCCGACGAGTGGGACGACATCGTCGCAAAGGACGACCGCGAGGCCGAGATCTACCGGACCGTACGGCAGGTCGTCGAGAACAATACCGAGGAGATCGCGGCCCGCTACCCGGACCTCAAACGACGCGTCACAGGGTACAACCTCGACCGTGTCGTCTACGAGAACGACGACGGAGAGCGAGTCCTGAATCTCGCGAAACTGTTCGTCGGGGCCGAAGGGACGTTGGGCGTCATCGTCGAGGCAGAGCTGTCGCTGGTGACCGTCCCCGAGGAGACAGCCCTGGCGCTGTACTGCTTCGAGGATCTCGGCGCGGCGATGGAGGCCGTCCCAGTCGCACTGGAGTACGACGTCAGTGCCGTGGAATTGATGGACGACGAGGTGTTCAGACTGGCCGCCGAGTCTGATGGGTACTCCGAGTACGTCGAGCCGATCCCCGATGGGACCGCGGCCGCGCTGATGCTGGAATACGACTCCGAACTCCACGACGACTTCGAGACGGCTATCGCCGAGACCAACGACCGGTTCCTCGCCGCTGGCGCGGCGTTCGACGTCGTCGAGGCCTACACCGACGAGGAGCAGGCGGACATATGGAAGCTTCGTAAGGCGGCGATCCCCCTCCTGATGTCCCTGGAGGGTGACCCGAAACCGTACCCCTTCATCGAGGACGCCACGGTTCCGCCATCGGAACTCGCCGAGTACGTTCAGAAGTTCGAGGCGGTCCTCGACGACCACGGCACGTCGGCCGCGTACTTCGCCCACGCGGGCAGTGGAACGCTCCACATCCGGCCGATACTGAACCTCAAGGACGAGGCGGGGATCGAGGCGATGCACTCGATCACCGACGACGTGACTGACCTCGTGCTCGAACACCACGGATCGTTCTCCGGGGAACACGGAGACGGGATGGCCCGCACGGAGTTCACCCCCAAGATGTACGGGGAGACACTGTGGGACGCGTTCAAGCGAGTCAAGACGGCCTTCGACCCGGAGTGGTGGATGCACCCGGGGAACGTCGTCTACCGCGAGGGGCCTGACGACATCGGCCCAGATACGAATCGCGGCGTCGGTGCGGATATGCGAGAGAACCTCCGGTACGGGGCCGACTACCAGTCACTGGAGCCCCAGACGACACTCGATTTCGACGAGGAGGGTGGTTTCTCACATCTCGTGGAGCTCTGCAACGGATGCGGGACCTGCCGCCAGACCAGCGAGGACGTGATGTGCCCGACCTACCGCGCCTCGGAAGAAGAGATACAGACGACACGCGGTCGCGCGAATCTGCTCCGGTCGGCCATCAGCGGGGACCTACCCGAGGACGAACTCCACTCCGAGCGCTTTCAGAGGGAGGTGCTGGATCTCTGTGTCGGCTGCAAGGGGTGTAAGAGCGACTGTCCGACCGGCGTCGATATGGCGAAGCTCAAGGCCGAGGTGAAACACCTACACCACGAGAAGGAGGGTGTCAGCATCCGGGAGCGGCTGTTCGCCAACATCGACACCGCGTCCCGAATCGGCTCCGCACTCGCACCGTTGTCGAACTGGGTAACAGCGGTTCCCGGTGCCCGAACCGCTATGCAGAAACTGTTCGGTATTGCCCCCGAACGAGAGTTACCACCGTTCCGGCGAGAGACGCTCGAAGATTGGTTCGAACAGCGCGGCGGATCGTCGGTTCCGCGGGCGGATGCGGACCATAGCGTTCTGCTGTTCCCGGATACATACACGAACTACTCGTATCCACGGGCGGGGAAAGCTGCTGTCCGGTCGCTGGAAGCGGCCGGTGTCCACGTCGATATTCCCGGCGGCACGGTGCCGTCCGGTCGCGCGGCGTTCTCGTCGGGACTGCTCGATACTGCGCGCGAAAGGGCACGGGCGAACACGGACACGTTAGCCGACCGGGTGGCTGACGGTTGGGACATCGCGTTCGTCGAACCGTCCGACGCTGTGATGTTCCAAGACGAGTACCTCGATCTCCTCAACGGGCCAGCTGTCGAACGGGTGGCCAACAGCGCCTACGGTGTGATGGAGTATTTGGATCTCCACCGACTGGACGAATCGTTGCCGATCGACGACAGATCTCTGGGTACGGCCGGGTCGCTGAGCTATCACGGTCACTGCAACCAGAAGGCCACGAACAAAGACCACCACGCCGTCGGCGTCCTCCGGCGTGTCGGATACGCCGTCGATCCGCTGGAGACCACCTGCTGTGGGATGGCCGGAAGTTTCGGCTACCACGATGAACACTACGACCTCTCACAGGCTATCGGCCGCCTGTTGTTCGAGGAGGTCGCCGCCAGTGATGCAGACGGGATCGTCGCCCCTGGCGGATCCTGCCGCTCTCAGTTGGGGGACCGCGACGGCGTGGATGACATTCCCCCACATCCGATTGAGGCCGTTTCCGACCGTCTGTAGCCCCAAGAGGTGAAATATCCGAAGTTGCCGTCGTGCCCCATCAACTGGGGATTGCCGAGGGACCGCCCCCGTTCGTCGTCTCTTCGTGTGATCTGATCGAGCCGTGATCTCTCGTGGGTAAACCAAATGAGTAATACGAAAGCAGTGTGGAGTGCCGTTACACACAGATGGTCTATAGCCAAGTCCACGAGCGGTGGGCGGCGTCTATTACACACGCGGGAGGACACACTACTAGCAACGAATGTCACTGATCTCTGCATTTACTGGTGCCGTCGGCCCGATTCTCGTCATCGCTGCAGTCGGGTACCTGCTGACACGTGTGGCTGACATCGACGTTACGTCATTAAACACCGTCGGGCTCTACGTACTGGTCCCTGCGCTTGCCTTCCACAGCATCGCGACGACTGACCTGAGTGGGGCCGCGATCGTGAAACTCGGTGTCGGTGTCATCGCTTACGCTCTCGTTATGGTGGGTGTCGCCTGGATTGCTGGTCGACTCGTCGGTGAGTCCGGGCCGCTACTCGGCGCGATGATGCTCGCGGCGGCAATCCCCAACTCCGGGTTCATCGGGATTCCGCTCTCGGAATTCGCGTTCGGAGACGTCGGACGAACCACTGCGGTACTGTACCTGACGATTCAGAACCTGATCGTCTACACGCTCGGCGTGTATATCGCGTCACGCGGGACGGACCGAAGCGCTCTCCGTTCTGTCAAAGAAATCTTCCGCCTACCGCTTGTGTACGCCGTCATCGCTGCGGTCCTGGTACGCGGTCTCGGTCTCGTTCCGACAGGGGAGACTGCACTAATGGAGACACTCCGACTCGTCGGCGACTCCTCGATCCCGATAATGCTCTTGATACTGGGCGTCCAGTTGGCAGACACCGACGTATCGGCCGTTTCTCGCACGGTCACTCCCTCGGTCCTGAAGCTCGGCGTTGCACCGATGATCGGGATCGGGATCGCACTCGCGCTTGGATTCGACAATCCGACCGTCGCCCGGGTGTTCATACTCGAATGTGCGACCCCTGCGGCCGTCATCCCGTTGGCGCTGATCATCGAGTACGCCGATGTCAGGGCGGTCGACGGTATCACGGCCCCCGAATATCTCAGTACCACAATCTTCGTGACGACAGTGATCGGAACCGTTGTCCTGACCGCACTGGTCGCCCTGTTGCAGTCAGGCGTAATCGTTTGACCGAGCCTCGCGAGCTACTCGTGGTTCGAAGAACAGCTGCCACGAACCAATCAGCCGACCACGTATCTTCGACCTCGCCGTCCGTGCGTCGCCAGCCCGACTGCGGACCGTCGAGTTGGACCCGGGACCACTCCCGATATTCGTTGCCGGTCCACCCCCCGGCGAACCACTCGTTGCCCCCGTCGAGCTGCGCGGAGACGTAGACCGTCGCCGCTTCGCTGGTCTCATAGTCGGCGTACACCTGGCCGTCGTACTCGAAGCAGCGGTGTGTCGCCGAACTGCCCCTGAAACAGTCGACCTCAGTCCGGTCGGCCCCCGGGACGAGCAGCGGTTCGTCGTCGAACAGGTCGGCGGTGTCGATCGGTTCGTCCGCGACGAGCGTGGCGGTGAAGGACGTCGGGCGACGCGAAAGACAGGTCGCCGAATCGCACGAACAGCACCGTCCCGGTGACGAGCGTCGTGAGCGCGGCCATCAAGAGGCCGGCGACTCCCTCGGCGACCGCGCCCGGCTTCACGCCGTCGCGTTCGAGATAGCCAGCGACGCCGCCGACGATCGGCGCGATCAACAACACCAGCGGGACGAAACCGAGGGCAGTGCCGAGGACTGCGCCGATCGCTCCGTTACGGATCGTTCGCCGAGAGATCATAGCGGTGTCACACGATACGACAGCGTCACATATGACTTGTCCCCCGCCGGGCCGGTCGGCTCCAGACGACGCGGGGCCACGGTGACCGACGCCTGCGGCGTTATTCCGCACCCGAACCGCCAGCTGCCGTGAACGGTCCCTCCGACTCTCGCCGCCTCCTCGTCGGACCGACCGGACGCGGCGGGTGACGCCGCCAATCACCCGGAAAGAGAGAGCGCGTCGCGGCGTCGGCCCGCCGAACCGAACGATCGATCGTCGTCGTGGTGCATCGAACGACGCGCCGGCGTCTCGCACAGGTCCGCCTGCACCGCTTCGACACGGTGTTCCTCGGCCCCGCAGTCGACGTCCTCGTAGATAGATAAGAACTCCGGGTAGTTTCGAAATTAGACAGATACAATATATGATTTTCTATTGTATTTAGCTAGCGGTTCCGTTGGCTGGACGTGACGACCGTCGTAACCTCGCTCTCCGCAGCCCGGGACGGTTCGTCGGCTTCTCCCGAACGAGGAACCCGAGGGATAGGGACGTGACGTCTCTCGGTTCCGTGTGGGGGGTCCGCCCACGACGACAGGGTGTCTACTCGGACAGTCCCCATCCACACGCGACTATCACGCCGTCAAGCCTCTCTCGGGTCTTTTCACGGGTGTTTCGGATCGGCGTCCGCACAGTCCCCTGAGCGACAACCGGGCGGCGCGACTGTGGTCCGTGATCCGCTCTCGACAGCGATGGCACCGGGACCGGACCTGGCGAGAAATATATTGTTATTGCTAGTATTATATAATTTTGAGTGTTCTGTCTTTTTGTCGGACAGAGATAGGACCCGAGTCGTCGTCCTCCCGCCGGAGCCTCGAGGACGGACCACCCGGGTGGGATCGGCCCTGACTCGGACCGTTCGGCATCCCGGCGGTCGGAGCTGACGGCTACGCCTCTCGGCTCCCGTCCCAGCCCCCGGACCGATCACGGCGAAGAGCTTGCCCCAGCCCTCGCCGTCTGCGCTCTCGGGGGTGCTGTTGTAGATCGGACGGCGGGACGATGGATCGAGTGCGGGTGCGCCCGACGCCGGGAGAGCGACCGAACAGTATTGAGGCTGGCGCGCTTGGCTGTGGCTATGCCACCGGTCGGACGGTCGCCCCGTCTCGATCTTCCTGTCGTCGACGACAACCGTGCCGTTGCAGTACAGGTGGTCGTTCTCGTCGACTGTTAATACTGTCGCGTCGTGAATCAGGATGTCTAGTACCGTACTAGACATATCTTGAACGCTGTGACTGGCCTGTGAAATCCGATGGATTTCTATCGTATGCTACGCCGTGACGCACACGGATCTATGGGCTGTTCGATCCTGTGAGCTACCGATCGGTGGAACTCTAACTGATCATACCGCCGTCGGTATTCTTCTCTGGTGGTCACGGGGTTACGACGAGTTTCCCGACGTAACCGCCGGCAAGTATGTCTTGGTGAGCCCGAGCAGCATCGTCGAACGCGTACGTGTCGGCGACAATAGGCGTCAAGACGTCCTGGTTCATCAGACGGGCGAGTCGTTCCAGCACCGGCCGTCGAGTCGGATGGTTATCCATCTTCAGCGGCTGAATGGTCACTTCCGTATTGTAGAAGGGACGGCCGTTCGTCTCTGGAATATGGCCCATCGTGCTGACGATCGTCCCGTCTCTGGTGACGACCGACAGATCGAGGTCGAGATACTCCCCAAGCCGATGGTCAAGGACCGTTTCGACACCGGCACCGTCGGTCACGGCGAGGATGTCCTCAGCGAGCGAGTCACTCTCGTAATCGAACGCCACAGTCGCGCCGAGTTCCTGGAGCCGGGCCCGAGCCTCCTCCGACCCAGCCGTGGTGATAACCTCGGCCCCGCTGTGTGCGGCAATCTGGACTGCGGCGTGGCCGACACCGCCGGAGCCGCCGTGGATGAGGACGCGGTCACCGGCCTGGATGCCGACCAGTTCCTCCAGTGCCGTCCAAGCAGTAGCCCCGACGTTACCGATAGCACCGCCCGCCGTCCACGACACATCGTCTGGCAGACGCGCCAGTTTCTCTGCCGGAATTGCGGCGTACTCGGCGAAGGTGCCGCCCTCGGCACGATCCATACCGGACGCGAAGACGCGGTCACCGGGTTCGAACGCCTCGACGGCCTCGCCGACCGCCGCAACGACCCCGGCACCGTCACCGCCAGGAATCGACGGGAGCGGAAGGTCGCCGTACTGGCCGGACCGGAACATCACGTCGACGCGATTGACACTGGCCGCCCGCATTTCGACCAGGACTTCGTCGCGGTCGGGCGTCGGCCGGTCGACCTCGTCGACCTGGAGCACGTCTGCGCTGCCGTAGTCGTGGTAGCGAACGGCCCTCATACAGCAGTCACCTCAGACTGGTGGGTTGCCGCGATAGTAGTCGCCAGTCCGGTGCGCCATCGTATGTCGTTCGCGGTTGGGTTCATCGCCATCACATCGAACGTATGCGAGGCGACCCCAGTAGCGGTTCTGTGGATGATACCCCAGGGGTTTATGAGAGATGGACAGCAGCGGATAGCTCCGGGCGGTGAACAGAGGGGTCACGTCTACGGAACCGCCCAGTAGAGGGGGTGAACTTTAGCCGTAGCGAAGCGTCATACAGACCATCGTCAACAGCTATGAAGCACATCCGGATCACCGTCCGTCCAGATGTCGACCGCGCCCCCTCGTTCCTGCGGTACCTGCTGGAGGCAGAGGCTCACGACGAAGCACGGGCCATCGATTGGAACCGTGGCGATTCGGAGCTGTCGACCCATATCTACGGAATCGCCGGCGATGGTAGCCGGTTCGCTGAATTGGCACGAGAGACGGCTGGAGTCGAATCGGTCGAACTCTCGGCTGCCGACGCTCGGGTATCGTACGCACTCATCGAACTCCGTGACGCGGAGCTCCCGATATTCGGCGGGTCCGCAACCGCGATCGACCGCACTGGACTGGTGGTTCGGCGACCACTCGTCTACCGAGATGGGCGTATTCACGGCCACATCGTCGGGGACCCCGCGACGCTGCAAGCGACGCTTGATGGCCTTCCAGAGAGCGTTTCCGTCCAGATCGATGCGATTCAACAGTTTCCGAGTGCCGACGTGAATCCGGCGACGACGCTGAGCGACCGACAACGGGAGGCGCTCGAAGTTGCCGTCGAGTTGGGATACTACGATACGCCGCGTGAGGCGACCCATACCGATATCGCGGCGGAGTTAGACTGTGCGCCGAACACGGCGAGTGATCACCTCCAGAAAGGTGAGGCGAAACTCGTCAGGGCCGGACTCACGGCATTTACGTCGTCGTTGTGACGAACTGTCCGGCGCTTGCATAGCATACTCTGTAGCGCCGACGGATATAGCGAGGAGGGGACGGATAGCGCCACCAAGACGATCTTCGCTGCTACGCCCGATGCCGTCTACCTCGCAATCACCGGTAGCATTTTTCGCTCGGTCGAACTGTGGGCCGGGTCGGACTCCGCGAATACGGGTTCGTCGCCCCCACGATCACCTGATCGAAGAGACACGAGCAGCGGGCTTGTCCAGATTGCGACCGTACGTTCGAGGTGGCCGGTCTCCGGCGTGCCGTCTACGGGTTCCGGTCGTAGAGGACAGACTCCTCAGAGTGAAAATCCCTAATATTGCTCATTCATAACCACGTGGGTGGTGGTACCATGGGTTCATCTTCGGGGAGTGACGATCGAGAACTCCCACCCGGTCCGGATGGCCTCCCAGTGCTGGGAAATACACATCAGTACATCAGGCAGCCTATGGGATTTTTCGACGAGCTGGCGGAGTACGGCGATGTCGTCCACTGTGAGTTCCCGCGTATCGACGCTGTCGCTGTCTTCCACCCCGATTACATCGGTGACGTGTTGCTGGGGCAGGGCACCTACGAGCGGTGGAACTTCGATGAGCTGAAAGAATTTCTCGACTATGAGATCGCACCGCGGGGACTCACGTTCACCCGGGGCGAGGAGTGGAAACAGCAGCGACACTTCCTCCAGCCGATGTTCGGCTTGGACCGATTGGAGGGGTTCAGTTCGGCGATGGTTGCCGCCACGGAACGGCTGGTCGACGAGTGGGACGACGGCGAGGAAATCGTCGTCAACGAGGAGTTCTCCCGGCTGACGCTCTCGATTCTGACGAACTCGCTGTTCGATTTCGACCTCGGAGAGCGACGGGAGGTGATTACCGAGGCCGCCGACGAACTCCAGGCGATGGCCGACATGAGTGGTGCCGGTGCCGTCGAAATGCTGCTGCCGTCGTGGGTACCGACCCACAGGAACCGCCGCTACAAGCGGGCGATGGATGCCTTCGATGCGACCGTGGACACACTCATCGAAGAGCGACGGGCGAATCCAGACCAGTACGACGACCTCCTGACGATGATGCTCGAAAAGGAGGACGACCACGACTACTCTATGAGCGACGAGGAGATCCACGATCACCTGATCACGTTCCTCATCGCGGGGCACGAGACGACCGCGATGGCGCTGACGTTCACGTGGCTCCTACTGGCAACCAATCCGGCGGAGCAGGATCGACTAGAGACCGAGGTGACGACCGTGCTCGACGGTCCACCGACGGCCGACGATCTTGCTGCCCTCTCGGTGACGGAGCGCGTCGCCAAAGAGGCGATGCGGCTGTATCCGCCCGCCGGAATGCTGTTCCGCGAAGCCACCGAGGACACAGCGCTTGGTGGCTACCGTATCCCGGAGGGGACGAAAGTCCTCCTGCCACAGTTCACCGTCCATACCGATGACCGATGGTTCGACGCTCCCGACCAATTCCGGCCTGAGCGCTTTACTGCGGAGCAAAGCGACGAGCGGCCGGACTTTGCGTACTTCCCGTTTGGCGGTGGGCCCCACCAGTGTATCGGCATGCACTTCGCGATGATGGAACTGAAACATATCGTTCCGATTGTGGCCCGTCGTGTGGACTTCGAGTTGTTGAGTTCGCCCCAGCCCGAGATAAACATGGAACTGACGTTGCAGCCGTCCGAGGATGTCCGGATGCGCGTCCACAAATCGTGACTGAGAGGGCGCAGCAGACCCGCTTCGAATTTATGTTTCGTTCAGCGATCGGCGATGCTTCCGCCACTCGCCTACCGTTCAGCGTGTCATAGAATCATTCACGGAGAACTGATTTCACCGGTGACCCTACCGAAATATCCCACTCAGTACGCGTGCGTAGTGAGCACGCACGTCGGATCGAGTTCGGCGAGACCGATTAGAGGAGCTCGTCAATCCAGGCACACCACGACTGAAAGTCGTTCGCACCGCACTGGTCCGCGATGTTCCGGAGTGTATCGCCGCTGACTTCTTTCCCCAGTGGGATCGTGACGTTCCGGATCTCGCCTGTCTCTGGGTGAACGTAGCGAAGCTTCAGATGGCTTCCGGCGCGGTCGACGGGCTGATACCCCATCTCGGTCGGTGCGGCGACGAGCTCTCGGGACGAATACGGCGCTGGCACAGTTACTCGGAAAACCAGGGTGCTTCGGGTTCCTGTGGCTCGTCGGAGATCTCCTCGGGATCGAGCCCTAAATCACGCAAATCGGCGTCCGTGACCGGGTCACCGATTTCTCCAGTGTGCAGCGCAACGGCCTCGTCTAAGTTTACGAGGGCTTCAGACCGTGTTTCTCCGTGACTCGCCACACCAACCCCTTCGTCGATGGCGGACCACCGGCCATCGTCCTCTTGTACCAGACGAATTTCACGCCGTGGTGAGTCTGAATCGCCAGTGTCGGCCTGAGCCATACCCTCCCTTAGACGAGAGCGCAGTAAAACACTTCGGGAGGGGTCGTCTGCTCTGTGGACCTCTTATGCTGATCGGTCACCCCCCTTCGCTGATTGCTACTGGATTATGCTGACTATGCGCCCTGCACGTAGCGATAGATCTGTCACCTGTATCGGCCCCTTCGAAGAAGACGAGAACCATTCTATGACACGCTGATCGGTGCAATATATGTCTCTGTACCGTCACCCCTCAGCCGCGTGCGACCGACCACGTTCACTCTCACCGGTTGAATCCGAGTGGGATGCCGACCCGCGGTCAGTCCACGTGCGGCCCACGATGTCGCCATCGGTCAGCGTCTCGCTCCCATAGCGTAGTAGCAGGATGCCGCCAAAACCGCTCATAACGACCGCGACTACCCCGAAGTACGGGATCGGGAGGGAACTGAGGGCTTCCTCACCGCCGACGACACGCGGTGGGAGGTTCAGGAACGTGTTGACACTGCCGTGAAACAGTATCGCACCGAGAATCCACCCATCGGTGGTATTGTAGTACCACGTGAGAGCGACTGAGAGCGCCAAGACGCTCACCGCATACACTGCTGGGGGCATAGTGTAGAGACCGTAGACGAACAGTGGTGCGTGCCACACCGTCCAGAGGCCGCCGACGAGCAGGCCCGAAACGAGTGCGCTGTACTGCTCTTGGAGATGTGGGAGTGCAAATCCCCGCCAGCCAAACTCTTCGTTCCCCCCCGTCCAGAGTGTCGTCATCACGAAGCTCGCCACGAGCTGTGGCGCCAGTTGGCCGAGGGACACTCGGTTGGGGACGCCCACGAAAGCGAAGACAGCCGCGGCGACACCGACGGTGATAACGGCAGGGACACCGATCGCGAGGGCCATCGACCGGATCACGCTGTGTGTTCTGAAGCCGTCCGAGAGCCACGATCGCACGGAGTCGCCACGGAGGCGAAGAACGACGACACCTGCAATCCCAGGCCCCCAAGCCCCGACGCCAGCGCCGAGGAGCCACGCTGGCGACCACGCCGGCGTTGCCGAGAAGACGCCGACCCAAACGCCCCAGGAGAGTACCAACGCTAACGGGGCGAACAGGGCGACCGGGTAATCGTTCGCGAGTCGTGCCAGAGTCGGTCTGCGTCCGTTCATTGCGGTAGTTGCTTGGAGGGGCAGAAGTAAGTCCGGACGTGCCTGGCTTCACTTGCTGAAGCCAACCGCTACATTCGGGGCTGGTCGTGGCATCGTACCACCAATCGGCGGCGTTCCTCACGGCGATGAGAGTTAGGGCGACAGTGGGTAGTGCACGGACGAGACCGTCACGGCCCGTCGCGGCCACCGACCGTTTCGGGGTTCACTGTCCAGAAACGAGAGCTACCGGTACGAGGAAAGCGATAGTCTACCACCCCGATGAAGTGTTAAGTTCGGGGCGAGTTCCGAAGTCGGAAACTGTCCCACTCGCTTTTTTCGGAGAGTCAAGGAGAAATCCTCGCCTTCAGGGCGGGGAGGATATCACCCTCAGTCTCGACGAGGCACCCACAGCCCGTATAGAATCAGCCCTAAGCCGGCGAATTCCGGGAGTTGAAGAATGGTGTTGAGCACCGGAGTGGGAAGTTCCAGCAGATAGATCAGTATCAGGGCCAGCGGAGCTTGCACGAACAACACTAATATGAACCCGACCGCGATGTACAACATCGGACGGCTCCGATTCTGCCGGTACGCTGTGTACGCGAGGTAACTGATTGCCAGCCCGAGAATCACTGGGATTACCTCGCTCACTTGACGGACTGTTCGTAGCGTTTCGAGATCGATCTGGACCAGTATGTCGAACATATCAGGTACCTTCTACGAACTGCGTGAAGCGGTCGACCATCCGTTCCCGTCGCGAGACCGTGATCTCGAAGCCATCCTCGTCGAGATCGAGTTCGATGCCGTCAAGCTCCGTCCGATAGACCTTGTAGTTCTTCCCATCAGTGACTGGCTGAATATCTTCGGCGACGAGGTCGTACTCGCGAAGCCGCTCAAGACGCCGGTAGACTGTCGGCTCCGAGACCTCCGCATACTCGCTGAGCTCCGCCGCAGAGCAAGGCTCCTTCTTCGCTTCGACGAGAATCGTGCGGGCACACTCGTCGCCGAGCAAATCTGCGAGTGCGTCGGGGTCTCGCACGTCGGACACGATATCTTATCCATCTCCTGTCGCGTCAATATGTGTTGTGCCGTACCAAACGTTCTGTCTGGCTTCAATCAGTGAAGCCACGAGAAACTGCCATTCACTCCCAGCTCACCATTCTAAGTACGGCTATCGGAGCGATAGCCACAGTCCGTACCGAGAACCCTCGCAGAGACACTCATCGGAAGCGCTGTGATGTTCCCGACCGTCCCGACCTCGATCGGACCAATCGCCGGTGGCTGGCCCGCGCTCTGTACGCAGCGATACCATCAGTAGCTCCCCAACCCCCGTCAGTACTGGCGTGACCGATACAGAACGTACACACAGCGGCAGCACCTGCTTGGCTCCTGGCTCCTTAACGATCCCCACGGTGAGCGTCTGGAACCACTTTTCGACCAGATTTCGCTCGACGTAGTCGAGGTGACCGCGGAGATCACACCGTGCGAGCGCGGTCAGATAGCCTATTCCCGTCGACGAGAAACGCGGTAGCTGGATCCGTCCCACGGCGCTCGGAAACGACCGCACCAAGCAGCAGCTTCGTCTCGACACCGATCGCGGCGTATAGCCAGTGCTGCTCGGTGCCGATCTGCACCGCGGTTTCGTCGATCGCGCCGGGTACTCCGGGATCGTCGACCGAGCCTCATCAGGGTCGCTCTGATCGCCCGGACCGCTTCGCCGGTACCCGGGCGTGCGAGACGGTGCTGACTTGGCCGGTGAACTCCTCGAAGTTCATACACCCTCAACGAGGCTACAGTATCGGCAGGGGACAACGGCTCCCGTGGGACAGTAGCTCGGGCGAGGAGCGTGGAGGGGACGACGGATCGAGTGCGGGTGTGGCAGACGCCGAGAGAGCGACCGAACAGTATTGAGGCTGGCGCGCTTGGCTGTGGCTATGCCACCGGGCGGACGGGAGCGTCTCGCGGAGGTGTGTGCCGACGCCGACGACGAGACGCTCGCCGACTTCGTCGCGGCCGTCTGCGCGGCACGCGGTCAGCAGGTCCGACGGGTCGACGGGCCGGCGTTCACGCGCTCGACCGGCGACGGAGCGGAGCGGGTCGCGGTCGCGGGAACGCCCGCGGCCGAGGCGGCCGACACCCTCGTGACCGCCGGTCGCAGGCGGCCGCCGGACGACGCCGAGACAGTCGACCTGGACCGGCTCTGGACCTGGCTCCGGTACGCCGTCGGGGACGAGACGGCGACCGAACTCCTGACAGAGCGGTTCGGTGAGGCGGTCGTGGCAGAGGGCACCGACGAGGACGGACGGGAGCCGCCCGCCGAGCCACAGCCCCGAGACGGTCGGCAACCGACGGCACACCGGGGGGCACAGACCACGGAGCGGACGGGCAGCGGCTCGACCCGGCGGTCGGCGCGCCCGGACGAGCGGCTGTTCCGGGCCGTCGACGCCGCCGTGACACCGCGCCGGCTCCGGGCCGGTGCGATCGTGGTCGCTGCGCTCGTGGTCGCTGTCGCCGCACTGACCGTCTGGGGAGCACCGCCGGGCGCTCCCACCGGAGGAACGGGACTCGGAGCGGAGCCGGGGACGGCCGAACTGACGCCGGTCGAGACCGTCGCGACGCCGACGCCCGCGGACACGGCCCACGGCGAACGGCCGGGCCAGCCGGCCACGCTGCCGCCCGGTGTCGGCCCGGACGGGATCACCGATGCGATGCGACTGGCGAACGCCCACGAGGCGCAGGTCGGCCCGCAGTCGTTCCGCGCGACCCTCGTCTACCGGGAGTTCGAGAACGGCCGGACAGTCGGCACGAGCATACAGACGGTGCGGGTGGCCAACGACACGAGGTACCGTGCCAGTCGGACCGACCTCGGCGACGTCGCGGGCGACGTGCCGGGACTCGTCCGGGACGACGTGTACGCGAACGGCTCTACCCGCGTCGTCCGGACGTCCGCCGGGCTCCAGCGGGAGCGGCTCGAAAACGACAGCCCGTACGTCGACCGTATCGAGCAGTTCCACCGGTGGTACCTCTCCGTCGAGGCGTCTCGGATCACGAATCAGACGACGGAGAGCGGCATCACGAGCACCTGGCTCCACGTCGACGGCGACTCGTGGGTCGGTGTCGAGGAGCTCCGTGGCACCGTCCTGGTCACCGAGACGGGTGCCGTCACGCTGGTCCGGCGATCCTACCGTGACCCCGACACCGGTCGACGTGTCGTGGTCACGCTGCGAGTCGCGGACGTTGGCAGCACCACCGTCGCTCCGCCGACGTGGCTCCGATAGGGCTCGCCGGATCGAACCGCCCCGGCCGGCCGGTGCCAGCGGGGGAGTCCGCGCCACCCGGTTTAGCGCGGGAGACTCGATATACTATAATATTTCTTAGATATCCGCAACTGGGCGGTAGCCGATATCGCATTCGAGGACCAGCTCGGTCCCGTCTTCGAGACCGGCGTCCATCTTCCGGTAGCGGTTCGCCCAGATCCAGAGGCGCTCGGCGTCGCCGTCAGTGAAGGTGAAATAGAGCGCCGTGCTGTTCTGATGGAGATCCGTGACCTCGCCAATACAGCGGACACCGTCGAGAGCAGACGCGTCCCCAACGACCTCGTCGAGAAAGGACTGCTAGAGAAGAGTGAACTCGACAAGCGGACGAACGTCTATACGGTCACCAGCGCGGTCAGGGTGAAATAGAGGCACGACTGAATGGGAAAGCCGGTATCTGGAGAGCAAAGAATCGGTGCCCGCGTAGCGCCCACCGGTCTGTCGGACGCGACAGTCACCCCAGCGGAATCCCTCCTGGAGTAGCCAGAAAGACCCTCAGTCAGCGGGCTGTGCCTCCGCAGCTGGTGTCCCGCTTGGAAGCTCAGGGATGGACAGGTCCACGCGGCGGAGGAGCTGTGCGTTGATCGCGACGATTACTGTGCTCAACGACATCAAGAGCGCACCCACTGCGGGGGACAGCAGAACCCCGATCGGTGCCAACACGCCTGCTGCGAGCGGAATCGCGAAGACGTTGTAGCCGGCCGCCCAGACGATGTTCTCCTGCATCTTTCGGTAGCTTGCCTTGCTGAGCTTTACGAGTCGCACCACGTCCATCGGGTTGTTCTGAACGAGGATGACATCCGCCGACTGGACGGCGACGTCGGTGCCGCTCCCGATGGCGATGCCGACGTCGGCCCGCGTCAGCGCCGGCGCGTCGTTGACGCCGTCACCGACCATCCCCACGAGCTTCCCCTGGTCCTGGAGTTCCTGGACTTTCTCGTCCTTGTCTTCGGGGAGGACCTCCGCGAACACCGTGTCGATGCCCAGTTCGTCGGCGACAGCGTTGGCGACGTCCTGGGAGTCGCCAGTCAGCATCGCCACCTCGATGCCCAGATCGTGGAGTGCGTCGACGACGCGGAAACTCTCCTCGCGGATCACGTCGGCCATCGCGAAGGCGGCGATCAGCTCACCGTCACGAACGAGATACACCACTGTCTGGGCGTTCTGTCCGGCCTCGTCGGCGAAGCGCTGGAGATGGTCGGGGATCTCGCTATCGAGCTGGGCCAACAGGTTCGGCCCGCCGACGTACACCTCGCTTCCGTCGACGTTCCCGCGAACCCCTCTCCCTTTGATCGCCTCGAAATCGGTCGCGTCAGGTGCACTAAGATCACGCCCGTCAGCTGCCTCGCGGATCGCTCGGGCGATCATGTGTTCGGAGTCGCTCTCGACGGCTGCCGCCAGCCCGAGCGCGTCGTCCTCGTCGACGCCGTCGACGGTCGCCATATCCACGACGCCGTGTTCGCCCTCGGTGAGCGTCCCTGTCTTGTCGAAGATGATGGCGTCCAGATCCCGTGCGTCTTCCATCGCGATGCGGTCGCGAACGAGCATCCCGTTGCGCGCCGCAAGCGAGGTGTTGATCGCGACGACCAGCGGGATGGCGAGCCCGAGGGCGTGTGGGCAGGCGATGACGAGCACCGTCACGACTCGCTCGATGACCGTCGCGTCGAACGACACCGCGACCGTCCACGCGATCGCGGTCACGACTGCCGCCCCGAGCGCGACGTAGAACAGCCAGCCGGCTGCCCGATCGGCCAGCACTTGGGTCTCGGACTTGCTCTGTTGAGCTTCCTCGACCAGGCGCATAATGCCCGCGAGTGTGGTCTCCTCGCCCGTCGCACCGACGCGAACACGGAGACTCCCGTCGCCGTTGATGGTGCCGCCGATGACCTCGTCGCCGGGCTCTTTCGAGACCGGTTTCGACTCGCCGGTGATCATCGACTCGTTGACGTCGGAGTCACCCTCCTCGACGGTGCCGTCAGCAGGGACACTCGCGCCCGGTCGGACGAGCACGAGGTCGCCCTCGGAGAGCTCACCGACGGGGACTTCCTCGGTCCCCCCGTCGTCGGTGATGCGCTCGGCGGTGTCTGGCATCAGTTTCGCCAGTTCGTCGAGCGCGCTGGAGGCCCGCCGGACCGACCGCATCTCGATCCAGTGGCCGAGCAGCATGATGTCGATCAGCGTGACGAGCTCCCAGAAGAACGCCGACTGTGTGGGGAAAACCACGCTTGCGAGGCTGTAGACGAACGCGACGGTGATCGCCATCGAGATCAACGTCATCATCCCCGGCGACCGGTCTTTCAGCTCCGGGAGTGCCATCTGGAGGAACGGAACGCCACCGTACGCGAAGACGATGACCGCGAAGACGGGGTTGATCCACTCGCTGCCCGGGAATGCTGGGACGGAGAAGCCGAGCCACTCCTGCAGCGTTTCGCTGTACAGGAGAACGGGAACCGACAGGAGCGTCGAGACGAAGAAGCGCCGCCGGAACATCCGCTCGTGGCCTTCGTGCATCCCGCCGTGCCCCTCGCCGTGTCCCTCGTGGTCGCCGTGTTCGTGCTGGTGGCTGGTGGTATCCTGCTGGTCCTCTTCTCCCGGAGAATTCTCAGCTGTATCTTTGTGGTCGTCCATAGGTCATATGCTCTTTAGGGGTGGATCCGCCGGCTTCCTGAATCTGCGGCCCTGAAACCGCCAGCAGGACCAGCGTAGACAAGCTCCGGAGACGACGGTTAGTCGTCGTCTCGGAGCGACCCGTGCGATCCGCAGCGCACGATACTCAGGCGTGAGCGGTGTATCCCGCGTCTTCGGCGGCCGCTACGAGGGCCGTGACCGCTGCCTCACCGTCGACACTCGCCTGTTCGCTCTCCCTGTCGACGGTCACAGAAGTCACGCCAGCGACCTCTTCAAGGGCCTCTTCGACCGTCTGTTCACAGTGACCGCACGACATTCCTTCCACGGTGATGGTCGTCGTCATACAGAGGTACATACGGCTCCCTCTCTTTAGCGGATTTCCCCTTCGATCATACCGGTCTCTTCGGGGGCAAACTTTAGATTCAAAGTGATACGTGCAGCCGCAACAAACCAAATCGCAGATTCACCACTTGTTTATCTGAGAATCTCGGTGTGCACGAACGAACGCCCGGCGGAGGACAGTCAGGAGCACGTAGGTTTCGTACTTCTGGGTCCGACAGTGCTCACACGGCTGCATATCTGCGACGAGCTCCGCTATCGCGTCGTCGTGGTCTTCTGTGAGAGTGTCGAGTGAGTCCCTGATCTGGGGCTGAACGGCCTCGATCATCTCCTCGACAGCGTCGTCGGCCGACTCCGGCAGCGAGTACGAGAGGACGATCGTATTCGCGTGGTAGTACTTCGTCGTCCCGCCGCGCCCTTCCTCGAAGCGGACGACGTCGACGAGACCGGCATCCCGCAACTCGTTGATGTGATGACGGACCGTGTTCTCCGTGCGGTCGACGCCGCGGTCCTCTAAGCGGCCGTGGACCTCAGTTGCGGTCAGCGCCTCCTCAGAGAGGATATCGAGGATCATCGCCCGCATCGGTTCGTCGATGGCGTCCGAAACCCGCGTGTCTCGCACCGCGATGTCCTCAAGCCGGTGGTCGGTGCTGGAACCACTCATACGAGAACTGAGTATGAGCAGGCGGGAAAAGCTAGCGGGACGCTGCTTAGAGCGCAGGTCGCCGGGCTCGCGATACCGAAAGCCCTAGACGACCCGTTTGACTGTTCCAACCACCTATATCCGTATTCAAACATATCATCTAAAAAATACTTATTGGGGTACGGGCACTACCTCGAACTGTGATGAGCGACACGACCCAGTTCCGCGTCCTCGACTTCGACTGCCCGACCTGTGCGAGCACCGTCGAACGCGCCCTGTCGAACGTCGACGGTGTCCAGCACGTCGAAGTCCACTACGCGACCGGCCGCGTCGAAATCGAGTACGACGACAGCGTCGCTGACCCCGACGCCTTCGCACAGACCATCGAAAACCAGGGGTACACGCCCCAGCCCGCCTAACTCTATGACCAAACAATCGATCACCCAGTACTACCGGAAACACCGGAAGGCCATCGTCACGGCGACGAGCGGCCTGCTGTACGGCGGTGGCTGGAGTCTGGGCTACCTCACGAGTTTCGAGATGGCAAGCGCCGCCATCCTCGTCCTCGCGACGATCGTGGGTGGCTACGACGTCGCCAAGACCGCCTACCACGAGGTCACGAACCGGACGCTCGGCATCAAGACGCTGGTGACGCTGGCGGCGATCGGGGCCATCGTCATCGGGGAGTACTGGGAAGCGGCGGCCGTCGTCTTCCTGTTCAGCCTCGGTAGCTACCTCGAAGGCCGGACGATGCGGAAGACCCGGACGGCCCTCCAGGAGCTGCTGGAGATGACCCCCGAGACGGCGACCGTCCGTCGCGACGGGGAACTCCAGGAGGTTCCCGCCCGCGAGGTCGAGGAGGGCGAGGTCGTCGTCGTGAAGCCGGGCGGGAAGATTCCGGTCGATGGCGAGGTCGTCGACGGCGAAAGCGCCGTCAATCAGGCACCGGTCACCGGCGAGAGCGCGCCCGTCCACAAGGCCGACGGCGACGAGGTCTACGCCGGGACTGTCAACCGAGAAGGCGCGCTCGAAGTCCGGACGACGGGTGCGGGCTCGGATACGACGCTCGAACGTATCATCCGTCGCGTCGAAGAGGCCCAGGAGGCCCAGTCGCCCACGGAGAGTCTCATCGACCGGTTCGCGAAGTACTACACGCCCGGCGTCATCGTGCTGGCGATCGGCGCGTATGCGGTCACGCAGAACGCGATCCTGTCGCTGACGCTGCTGGTCATCGGCTGTCCGGGCGCGCTGGTCATCGGGCCGCCGGTCAGCATCGTCTCGGCCATCGGCAACGCCGCCCGGTCGGGCGTGCTGCTGAAGGGCGGCGAACACCTCGAGCGCGCCGGCAAGATCGACCTCGTCGCCTTCGACAAGACCGGCACCCTCACGAAGGGCGAGACCGCCGTCGCGGACGTCGAGGGGTTCGGCGTCGCCGACGACGAGGTCCTCTCGCTCGCGGCGACCGCCGAGAAGAAGAGCGAACACCACCTCGCCGACGCCATCGTCGACGCGGCCCGCGAGGGGCCGACTGCTGCGGCGGACGGTGGGACGGCGGTCGCCCAGGCGGAGGAGACGGACGCCAGCCTCCAGTCGGTGCCCGATCCCGACGACTTCGACGTGGTCGCTGGTAAGGGCGTCATCGCCGATACCGATGGCCACGAAGTTGTCGTCGGCAACCGCGCACTGCTGGACGACCGCGACATCGACGTCCCCAGTCCGGTCGCCGACTACGTCCGCGAGCGTGAGAGGCGCGGCGAGACGGTCGTCCACGTCGTCCGGGACGGGGACATCATCGGCGCAATCGCGCTGCGGGACGAGCTCCGGGAGGCTGCTCCTGGCGTCGTCGCGGCGCTTCAGGACGTCGGCATCGAGACGGTGATGCTCACCGGCGACAACGAGCGGACGGCCGCCGCCGTCGCCGAAGAGGTCGGCATCGACGAGTACCGCGCCGAACTCCTCCCCGAGGACAAGCAGACCGTCATCGAGGCCTACCGAGCCGACGGGCGCGTGGTCGCGATGGTCGGCGACGGCATCAACGACGCGCCGTCGCTGGCGACCGCCGACGTCGGCATCGCGATGGGTGCCGCCGGGACGGACACTGCCATCGAGACGGCGGATATGGCGCTGATGGCCGACGACCTCGACCGCATCCCCTACGCGGTCAAACTCAGCAAGGCGACGCGCTGGAACGTCCTCGAGAACGTCGGGCTCGCAGTCCTGACCGTCACCGTCCTCCTCGCCGGCGTGCTCACCAGCTACGTCACCCTTGCGTCGGGGATGCTGGTCCACGAGGCCAGCGTCCTCGCGGTCATCCTCAACGGGATGCGACTGCTTCGCCACTGACCACTAGATACGATCACCACCACCACTTATGACAGCGAACTCGACTGCGACTGCCGAGACCCAGACCAGAACCAATTGGAAGGTAGACTACGACGTCGATCCGATCGAAATTCGCGACCCCGTCGCGGAGGCCCTCGGCGTCCTTGAACCGGGCGACCCGTTCGTCATCACCTATAGAGACGCGGTGAAGGAGGCGGGACACTCCTGTCCGACGGCCGCGGGCGCGTACCGGATCGCCCAGCTCGGACTCGACGCCCTGTATCCCGACGACTATCCAGTTCGGAGCGGAATCGAGGTGCAGGCGGCCGGCCCGCAGGACGATGCTGCGTACGGCGTTATGAGCCGCATCATCTCGTACGTCACTGGCGCGACCAAAGACGACGGGTTCAGCGGGCTCGCCGGCGGCTACGGCGGCCGCCGCGACCTCCTCGCCTTCGACGCGTTCGACCCGGACACGGCGGAGCCGACGTTCCGGTTCGGGCGAACCGACACGGACGAGACCGTCGAAGTGACCTACCACGTCAGCGACGTTCCCGACGGTGGACCCGCAATCGGGAACCTCCAGGGGATTCTAGAGGGGTCCGCAAGCGAGAAGCAACGGGAGGCCTTCGCAGAGGCCTGGCACCGTCGCGTACAAGTTGTCCTCGACGACGACTCGTTGTTCACCGTCGAGACGGCGTGACTAGACGCCACATCCTAGTCTCGAAAGCCGAGTAATCGAAGGCCATTCAGGGAAACGAGGACCGTCGATCCCTCGTGGCCGACCACAGCAAGCGGCAAGGGAATGCCTCGCAACAGAATCGTACCGACCATCAGCGCGATCGCACCGAAGGCGATCGCGAGGTTGACTGTCAGCGTCCGGCGCGTCCGCCGACCGAGTCCGAGTACGTAGGGTATTCTCCCGATGTCGTCGCCCATCAAGACGACGTCAGCCGTCTCGAGTGCGTCCGTGAGTGCACGCTGGGCAAGCGGGGAACCGTCCAAGGAGACGGGAACGTTGTCGGGCATATGAGAGAGTTCGAGAGGAGCTGAGAAGAGTGTAGTGCCGAAAACTCGACACCCGGGAGTACCGTTAATTACGATGTATCTCCCAATCGGAGGTATGGCTAGTCTCCGCTCGTGGATCGATCACCACCGTCTCCTGAGCTTCGTTGTGGTCGCGTATGCGTTCACTTGGACGATCCAGGGGGCGCTCGCGTATTCGGGGATGGCAGCCTCCTGGACGCACTCGATCCTGATCGGCTTCGGCGGCTTCGGTCCGCCGATCGGCGCGGCAGTCGTCATCTGGGCCTCCGGTGGGAGCCTCCGTAAGTGGGTCGGCCAGATGTTCAAGTGGCGAATCGGGGCGAAATGGTGGGCGCTCGCGTTGGGGCTCCCGTTGAGTATTCTCTCACTGGGCGTCTTGCTGTTCGTCTTGGCTGGCGGCCCGATCGACCTCACCGAATTCGAATCACCCTTCATCTATCTGTTCGCACTAGTGTGGGGGACCGTGTGGGGTGGCGGCCAGGAAGATCTCGGCTGGCGTGGCTTTATGCTCCCGATCCTGCAGGACTCCTACAGTGCGCTGACCTCGAGTGTCATCGTTGGCGTCGCGTGGGCTGCGTGGCATCTCCCGTTGTTCCTGAACGCGACGACCACCCACGGTGGCTGGCCGCTCTCCCAGCAACTCCTCTGGATGGTCTCCATCCTTGCTGGGTCCATCCTCTGGACGTGGATGTACAACAGCACCGGCGGGAGCGTGCTCGCCGTCGCGGTGTTCCACGCTGGCGTCAATGCGATGGGTATCTTCCACCCCGCCGACCCAGAGGCACTCATTCCAAACGGTGTGCCTGACCCCTGGCTGAACCTGCTCGCCGAAGTCACCGGAGCAGTTCCACTCGTGCTGATTGCGATCGTGCTGGTCTTCGTCTACGGCGCTGACCGCCTCGCCGACCGCGACCCACCGACCCCACAGGATGCCGGTCTCCCACCGGTAGCTAAGAGTGATTACCGCGTGTGAAAAACGCGGGTAGCTCTGCTTCGCCGAAAGAAAACACCCCAATCAGCTTCCGGTCGTGCCAGAACGACCGTACAGATGCTGCCGGGTGCTATCCAGAGCCACAATAGTATTATATTTGATATTATCGTACTCTTTGTATGGTTTCCTCAAAGCAACTGCTCATCATCGGGGTCGCTCTCCTCGTCGTCCTTGTACCGATCGCAGCCGTCGGCTTTCTCCTCTTCCCACCGGATTTCGCGTACTCTCACACGTCCACATACTCCTACACGACGTCTATCAGCACGAATACGACGATCGAGAACGCCACGTTCCATCTCCCGTTTCCCGCGGGCACGGACGTAGACGCTGACGCCGCATCGGACCTGTGGATCTACGACGACGACGGCACGGAGCTGACGAACTGGGACGCGGCCATCGTCCAGACCGCCCACGGTTCGATGCTTCGACTCCACGTCGACCGACTCGTCGGCGAAGACCGGTACGTCCTCTGGACGTACGCACCGAACGGCTCTGTAATCGACCGAGAACAGATTGGCCCCGACGAGATTCCCGCGAATATGACCAACAAAGAGCTCTCTTCCGATCCGACTCGGTACTCGATTGCGTGGCAACAGTCGGTTGACCACGACATCGAAACGCGGTATCCGATCGGGAACGCGTCGTTCCTCGCGCCGCTCGGAAACGTCTCTTCGACCGATTGTGAGTACGCGTGGGACGATTCGGACGCGTGCTGGGAGTTCACGACAGTCGCCGCAGCCACGTACGACACGCCAACCGAAGCGATCGTTACCATCGACGAAATCCGATTCGAAGCCTGGAACGAGTGGGGATTCTGGCTCTCGAACAGCTTCAACACGTTCGAAGCGACGACTCCGCCCGCGATCTACGCGGACGGCCGCCAAGGATGGACGCAACTCGATGGCCATCTCCACGCCGGAATGGGGCGATACGACGGTCCGTCTCGATGAGCGTCCACTCTTCGCTGTGTCTGCCGGGGTCAACTCACTTCTCCTGCTCGCTGTCGCGTGTCTAGTCGGTACGTACACCGCTCCGCGAGTAGAGGTGCCATCGTACCTTATTGACTGGGCGGTGGTCTCGTCGTCGGTAGTTGGATCGACACGGTGAGTGTCCGTCGTGGCGTCGGCTCTTAGTCGTCGTCGACTTTGTATGCGCCGCCTCGCCGTCCCACTGTGTAGATATCGAGGATCTGCTCCGCATAGTCACACTCAACACCACGACGGAACTGACCGATACGAAGTTTCGCGTGAGGAGCGCCTGTGAGCGGTTCCAGATAATCGTCGGGCTCACGCCACTGATCGTTCACGATCTCATCGAGCTTGTCGGTGACACGGTTCTTGGCGTGGGTGTCGAGATCGTCGTACGTCCGCTCCGCTGGGGCGCGGAACTGCCACGTCCAGCCGTCCTCACTCGTGTCGCAGAGGATCTCTTCGCGGGAGAACGTCTCGCTGTCGCCCGTCCGCCGCGCGTGTTCGACGGCTGCGATCTCCTTCCAGGACTCGCGGCTCAGGTCAGGGTGTCGAACCGTGTCTCGGAGTGCATCTATCGGATATGAGTGTTCGGTCCTCCTAACGACTTGTCCGGTGAATCGTGCCCACTCTTTCGGACTCCTCAGCATTTGAGAGATACGACGTGCTGAATACAGAGGGTGCAGTCAGCAAGCGGCCGCCTCTCGGGCCGTAGACCACTCGGGGCCCCAGCGACCGCAAGGCTGTTTTTCGTCCGCCAAGACCGTCGGGTGTGTCGCGTCCCGCCACGCTCCGCTGGATGCCATTCACCGCCCTCCTCCCGGGACTGGTCGTCCCGGTCGGTGTGCTCCTCCTCGACTGGCCGATAGCGGTCGTCCTCGGGGTATTCGTGCTCGAAATCTGGGCCGTCGTCGTCTGGTCCGCCGTGAAGATCCCCTTCGCCGCCAAGCGCCCCCGGAATATGATCGACGGGGACGACCGACTCCTCGGGCCGCTCCAGACGAAACGCGGAGCGGTCTCCCTTCCGGGGCCCCTCCCGCCCGTCTACCTCCGGAACGTTCCGACTCTGCTCCTGACGGTGTGTTTCCTCGCGCCCCTCGAGGTCGGCGCAGCGTTCCTCGTGTTCGCGTTCACCGACCCAACGATAACGACCCCGGTGGTCGAGCAGATACTGCTCGGTGGCGTCGGCGTTTTCCTCGCCGAGGGGGTCGAGACGGCCCGAGAGTACTTCACCCGCGGCGGGTACCGAGAGCATTCACCGCGGTCGGTCGTCCTCGTCCCGTTCAAACACCTGTTCGCTGTCGGCGCACTGCTGTTCGTCGCCGGACCACTCCAGGGGACCGCCGTGAGCGGCGAGGTCGTCCTCGGGCTCCTGGTCGGCGGGAAGTTCCTCTACGACCTCAGACGGTTCCAGGTGGCACGCGACCCCGACGCTCGCGGACTGTTCTACCGGCTCTACGGGAGCGCCGAGACCGAACCGAAGCCGGTCCCCGTTGAGGTGCCCCCTGGGGAGCCCGTGGTCCGCGCCCGGCCACCACGAGCCGCGGCCCTGCTTGACGCGCTCTACCGTGGCGGCAGATACACGCTCACCAGCAGCGTCCTCGTCGTCTACCTCGCGGCCGGGTTCTTCCTCGCGTTCGGCGCGACGGCCGTCGGCCTCGTCTTCCTCGGCATCGTCGCCGTCTTCGCCAGTGTCAGGACGGTCTCGCGGTACCTCAGATACGGGACCGTGGAATACCGGGGATACGACGGCACGCTCGTCGTCTACGATCGGGTCCTCGAGAAGCCACAGGCTCGGCTCGAACGGAGCGCCGTGACCGATCTCGAGACCACAGCGGACGTCGTCGACCGATTGGTCGACACGAGAACGGTCCGACTAGGCGGAATGGACGACGGCAACACGCCGCGGTTCCGACTCACGGTCCCTGACCCCGAAGAACTGGATGGCGACGACGCCAACTCGAACGAATCACTGTCGCTCGTCCACGTTCGCAACCCCCGTCGGTTGATCGATGCCCTCGGCGTCACCTGGCGACTGGACGAGTCGACCGACTCGGAGAGCGGGTAGTCGGAGCGAGACAGCGACTGGCTGAGCCGTACAGCGTGGGCAAGGAGCGGATTCGTGTCCACAGGTCACGCTCTCTATTCAGCGTAGACCGACTGAACCCACCTGGGTCTGTCAGTAACGGCGTGCCCGATACAGAGGGTGGATGCAGCGCACTCAGTCACCCGCTGCCTCGTTCGATCGAGGTGTCCCCAGCGTTTCGCCCGAGCTACGTGAAGCTACGTGAGGATGTGCGCGTACGGGATAGCGGTCCCGACGGTGACGACGACGCTCAGAAAGACCACCCACTGGGCCAGCACCGATCGCCTCGTAGCCGTTCCGGTCCACGCCGACGAGTGGCGGTGGACGCCGTAGGCGAACAACGCGCTCGCCAGGATGAACACCGCCGGCAGGAGCGCGACCGACGGGGTCGGTTCGCCACGGCCCGGAAACAGCCCCAGCCGGCTGAACGGGATGAACAGCGCGAGAAAGCTAAACCCGTAGACGATGCCAAACGCGATCGACAGGAGTAGATATCGGGGTCTGAGGGCCACTCGCCAGGCCGGGGTCCCGTCGTCCGGCCGGCCACCGGAAGCTTCGACGAGAAACCGGCGGACGTCCGGGAGCAGGTATAGCACCGGAACGGAGAGCACGCCCCCGGCTAGTCCGATGCCGCCGGTTAGCGCCAACCAGATCCCGAGCGACAGGACGAAGAGAAAAAGAATGTACAGAATGATGCTAAGGACAGCCACGGTGACGTCGAATATCTGCATTAGTGTGCTATGACTCGGAAGGGAGATAAAATCGTCCCAGTGGTTGTCGGTGTTTCGACAGCCGCTCCGCCCTCAGCCTCGACCTGATACTACCAGAATACAGCTCTGTGTCTATCGGTTCTATCACCCACAGTTTAGCCGCCTCCGATACGGGATGCGCACCCTTGATCTGCTGATTCAGCCGTTCGCCTCCAGCCGTGAACCCCGTGGCCGACTTGCGCTCTGTATACAGCAGTGGGTTTCCGCCCTACTCAGTTGCTGTCAGAAATACCGTGACCGATATAGCGGGTGTCAGCAGCACTCGGGTTTAAGAATAACATTCAAAATTATCAGAGTGGCTACAGCGCGACTCCCCTTTAGATTGAGCATCGTTCAACGAGAGCTGCTTGCCGGTGGTCACTCACCTGAGTCAGACTGGTACCGACTAATGAGAATTGTCCCGACCCGGGCAAGAGCGTAGATCCCCGCCGTAGCGCCGGCAAACGGTAACACAGCACCCCAGACAACATCGCCCCGCTGTGCAAACTCGTAGACGAATCGTAACGGGTCGAGCCGAAGCGTCTGAATCAGGAACGCGATAAGACTCAAACCAGTTACTATAATGAGAGCAATCGCGAGCCAGAACACGAAGATGCCTGTGATAACGACTGCCTCCCGGATCGCCCAGCCCAACCGCTGCCGTACGTCACCTGAGAGCCCATCTGATGACATAACTGGTTTTTCCGGAGCACTTCACTAAAAATTGAATCAGGGTACAAAACCGGTTTGAGCCACCTGAAAATAGAGATCTATTCCAGCGGTCGATCGAGGATCTCGAAGATATCGACGGCTTTGAACTCCTGATACCGCTCTTTCCCGGTCGTTTCCGTCAGGACGCCCTGCGCTTCGAGTTCCTGAATCGCGTTCCGTGCCGTCTGTGCGGTGACATCCAGCAGATCGGCAACGTCGTTCGTGGTCACGTAGGGCTGTTTGAACAGCCGCATCGCCAGCCGGTCGGCAGCTGTCTTTTCGTGCCCGTAGGTCCGCTCGTACTCCCGCCGAAGGTCGCGGAGTTCGTTCGTTCGCTCGACCGCTTCGGCAGCTTGTGAGCGGAGGGCTTCGACGAAGAACTCCAGCCAGGGCTCCCACGCACCGGTTTCGCTGACCGTCCGCATCCGGTCGGCGTACTCGATCTTGTTGCGGTTGAAGTAGGCACTCGGATACAGATATGGCTGTGTGAGATAGCCGTTCTGGATTAGTTGGAGTGTGATGAGGATACGCCCCAGCCGGCCGTTCCCGTCCTCGAACGGGTGAATCGTCTCGAACTGGTAGTGGACGAGCCCGAACTGGACGAGATCGTGGTACTCGCTGGTCGTGTTGCAGTACTCGATGAGGTTCGTCATCAGCTCGGGAATCCGGTCCGGTGCGGGCGGGACAAACGGCTCCTGGAACGACGAGGCAGCGGGAAGGTTGATCGGCTTCGCACGGAATTCCCCGGGGAACTCACAGTGGCCGCGGACGTCCGCCATCAACAGTTCGTGGAGCTCCTGTACCAGCGGGAGCGTAATCTGGTCACCTTCGCCGAGGTGGTTCGCACCCTCGGTGATCGTCCGCTCGTAGTTCAGCGCCTCCTGGACGTCCTTCCGCGTGGTACCGCTATCGGCGAGGTCCTGCGAGCGAAACACGTCCTCGATCTCGATGTCAGCACCCTCGAGGACGACCGACTCGACGGCCTCTCGGCGGACCATCGTCGTGTACAGGAGTGGGTTTGCTTCTGTCTCGTCACCGATTCCCTCCAAGCGACCGAGTTGATAGATTGCATCCTGCAGCAACTGTTGGAAGTCGGCATCGAACTCGAGCTCCCGTGCCGGTGGCAGTGGATCCGGCAGATAGTACGGCCGCTGTCCGAACGGGATGTACTCGCCGGGGGCCTCGTCGGGAAGTGTGTCGCCCGCCATTTTGCTTGCAGGTACTGTATCCAGCCTAAGACAAAAAACGCCTGGGTGAAATTTGGTTAGATTGCACGGTGTCCGATATACATATATATACAGAAAATCGGACATCCCGCGCTAACCCAAATTCGAACGCAGACCGGGCAGCTATGCTCCCTGTGTGGGACCGTCGGCATCACACCCGTCGTGAGGACGAGATCTGCTGGAGTCGCTCCGTTCGTGTTACGACCACTCACCCCACGCCTAAAAACAGGGGGTCGCTCCCGGGTCCTGCAGGGAGCGAACAGCGGCGGCAGCGGCGGCAGGGCACGTGCCGCCGCGTCCGACAGCGTCGGTTCCGGCGCGATCGCTCCTCAGCTGGCTCCTGTCACGGGGTCAGTCCGCACTCCCCGTCACAACGGGGGTGACGCCGCCGGTCGTTGCCTTCCCGGCACTCCCGTCCAGGAGGTCGAGGCCGACGTAGCGTTTGTCGAGCAGGCCCTCGGCGGTCGGCCTGTCGAACGCGAGTATCTCCATCGGCTCCTGCTGCCGGCCGACCTGTCTGGTCTTCGCGGCGAGGTCGTCGCCGCCTAACTCGAGCAGCGTCTCCCAGACCCGCTTGACCGTCTGCCGATGGGGTTCCTTCCCCAACTCGGCGGTCAGGGCGGTTGTGATGTCTGCCTTCGTGAAGAACGCGCCACTCCCGTCGGTCCGTTCGGTGGCGAACTCCTTCCAGCGCTTCGCGACTTTGATCGCGCGTAGGTGTTCTGTCGGTTGGAGCGCTCGACGAACAGCTCCTTGCGCTTGGTCTCCCGGCAGTTCGCGAAGAAGTCCAACGGTGAGGAACTGGGTTCGAGCCCCTCGGGGAGGGTCTCGGCGTCTTCCTGCTGGTCGGGGTCGGCGCTTGCCTGCTCGGCCGTTGCGAGCTGCCGGCGGCGCTGGCGGTCGCCGGCGGTGTGTTCGAGCCGGTGCAGCGTCTCGCTTGCCAGGTCGGCCAGGAGGACGCCCCGGACGGCGTCGGCCTCAACATTGGTGACGAGCAACTGGGGCTCGCTGGCGGTGGTGGTGATCGCGACGACCTCGCCGACCTCCGGGGTCATCGGGCCACCTCCGCTGGCCCGCCGGTGGCGGGAGAAAGCTTATTCTGCACGACTCCCGACCCCTCGATTGGGTCCCGCGCCACAGCCAGTACTTGTACCTCACCCAGCTGCACCATCGCGAGTTCGCTTCCGTGGCGTGGGACCCACACCTCGTCACCAGTGGGTCCCCATCCACCGCCGCCGGCTGTGCTCGCGGAGTGCGGGGTGACGCTCATACCGCACCCCCGGCTCGTCACCGCTCGTCGCCGGACAGTCCCGTTCGAGATGGATCGCCAGCGACGTCTGCTCGGGCAGCGGTGCGTCACAGTACGGGCAGGCCGCCGCGACGACGGCGCTGGTGTCGCGTTCCTCGATCGCCATCAGGCCGCACCTCCCGGAACGTGCCGACTTCTGTTGGACCTGTACCGACAATTACATCTACGCAGGAGCGCGTCTGGACGCGTGCCGATACAGAGCGATTCGCTTTGTTTCGCGCAGTTGTCAGAGGCACGCCGCATACGGTCCCGGCGACCCGGTCGCTGGGGCCGGTATCTGCCGTGACTCGTGCTGGCTGTGCGCACTCGCAAACGGTTATATCGGAGGTTAGCGTACTGTTGCGTAGGAACCTGGGGCATCACCGATTCGGTGAGACAGTGCCTCTGACAACCACTCCCTCCCGGGTTCCAGTTCTGTTTGTCCCAGCGTTGCTGCCGGCCCGCGGGACGAGCCCTCACCGCTGGTCACCCCCGTCGGCGACGGCCAGCTCGTGGTCGGTGACGGCCGCGAACGTCCGGGCGGCCTGGCGAAGTGCGTCGTCGCCGGCGTCGTCAACATCACCGACGACGAGCAGTCACGCCGGTACGCTGCTCGGGAGATCGACCTAACCGTGACGACGGCCACCGGCGAAAGATTCGCGTGAGAATATTTTGCTTGATAACTGGTGGCGCAGTCTTATTATTGACCGTTGGTGAGAGTCACATATGGGTGAACAGGCGAATATCCGCGTTCTCCACGTCGATGACGAGCCGGATTTCGCTGAGATGACTGCTGACTTTCTGAAACGCGAGTACGATGGATTCACCGTTGAGATCGCGATGAGTGCTAGCGAGGGGCTTGACCATCTCTCCCACGATGACTTCGACTGTATCGTTTCTGATTATGAGATGCCCGGACAGAACGGCATCGAATTCCTCAAATCCGTCCGTGAGGAGGCTCCTGATCTGCCATTTGTGTTGTTCACTGGCAAAGGTTCCGAGGAGGTCGCCAGCGAAGCCATCTCCGCTGGTGTGACGGACTATCTCCAGAAAGAGTATGGGACTGACCAGTACACCGTGTTGGCGAACCGACTACGAAACGCCGTCCGACGATATCGTGCAGAGAAAGACCGTAAGCGTCAGCGCAAAGCAATCGAAACAGCACAGGAAGGTATCAGCATCCTCGATCAGGGCGGGGAATTCATCTATGTCAATCAGGCGTACGCGGATATCTACGGGTACGAACCCGACGAGATGAACGGGGAACACTGGGAGCTGATCTATCCCGATGACGAGGTAGCAGTCGCACAGAACGTGATCTTGCCGACGGTCGCCGAGAAAGGCTACTGGAGCGGGGAAACGACTGGCCTCCGGGCTGATGGAACGACCTTTCCCGAGGACCACACCGTTGCACAGACGGATACCGGTGAGCTAATCTGTTCGGTTCGGGATCGCTCTGTCCAACAGCAGCAGGAGACCGAACTCACCCAATTTCGAACGCTTGTCGAGACGATCAACGATCCGGTCTACGTTCTCGATAAGGCAGGACGGTTCGAATATGTGAACGACGCGTTCGTCGAGATGGTCGGATACGGCCGTGAGACGATCATCGGAGCGCCGCCAAAACTGATCAAGTCAGCGGAGGCAGTCGACCGAGCGGAAACCAATCTCGGACGCCTTCTCTCGTCGGACGGGCCCGACAGCGTGCAGTTCGAGATCGAGATCAAGCCCGAGCAGGGTGAGCCGATCCCCTGCGAGGACCATATGGGTGTCTTGCCCTACGAGGGCGAGTGTTTCGAGGGATCAGTCGGCATTTTGCGCGACATTTCCGAGCGCAAGGAGCGGGAACGAGAGCTCAAACGGCAGAACCAGCGCCTCGATGAGTTCGCCAGCGTGGTCTCGCATGATCTTCAGAACCCGCTCAGTGTGGCCGTAGGGGGTATAGATCTCGCAAAGGAGGAGTGTGACAGCGAGCATCTGGAGCGAACCGAACGTGCTCTGGATCGAATGGAGGACCTGATTGAGGATCTTCTAGGGCTGGCTCGCGGAGACGAGCCAGTCACTGACTCTAAGCCAGTTGATCTTGCAAGGATAGCCCAGGAGTGCTGGAAGAACGTCAAAACGACGGACGCTACGCTTGTGATAGAGGCTGACAGAATGGTTTACGCCGACGAGAGTCGGCTTATGCAACTGTTCGAAAACCTATCCAGTAATGCAGTCGAACACGGTGGTAGCGGGGTGACGGTAACTGTCGGTAGCCTTGACGACGGATTCTATATCGAAGACGACGGCTGTGGAATTCCCACAGACGAGTACGATGACGTGTTCACTCCAGGGCATTCAAGCAGCGACGATGGGACAGGGTTCGGGCTGAGTATCGTCAAACAGATCGTTGCGGCCCACGATTGGGAGATCCGTCTCACGGAAGGCACCGCGGGCGGTGCACGATTCGAGATCACGAGCGTCGATTTGGTTACTAACTGAATGTGCTGTACTGATCGATTCACGACTTGATACAGAAGTCGTTACTACAGGACAGGCTTTCAGACCAGCGCGGCCTGAACGACTACGTCACTCACCGTTGAGGCGGATCAAATAACCTGCTATGAAGACACAATCAATTAGAAATGACATATAATCATTAGTATTATTTGATTGGGTCAAACTGCCTTGTCTATGGCGACAACAAGTACGCCGACATCGCATCGAGAAGAACTCGGACTTATTGTCGACTTAGCCGATCGGCAGTTCACGATTGCCGCCGTTCTCATCACCATCGGCATCCCGATCCTCGCGTATCTCTCGGGCATCACATCACTGATGTTCTACACCCACGTAACGCTCGGAGCGTTCTGGTTTGGCCTTGACTTCTTTTTCAAGTTCGTTCTGGGCCCATCTCTTGATGCGGCCCCCGACGATGCTGCAGGTGCGGTCAATCACCAGCTGATCCCGAAGATGATTGCCGTTGCTGAACCACTCAGCGTCGGTGTCATCGGTTCTGGAATCGGGCTCGCATCGCTGCTGGGCTACTGGACCGAGCCCACGATTTGGCTGTGGGGCTCTCTCGGAATCGGTATGCTGATGCTCATCAACGGCTTCGGTCCACTCCACATCGTGACGACGAAGATGGCAGTTGAACTCAACAAAGACAGCCCCGACAGTGAGCGAATCGATGTGTTGTTCGGCAAAGCCCAACAGTGGGGCCTGCTCCAGACTGTGTTTATGTTGGCAATTATCGTAATGATGGTCGGGCTCCGCGGCCTTTTCTGACAATACCGGCTTCGATCCCTTACCGGAAGTATCGGACAATTCGCGGGCCGACTACACTAACCGATGCACGACTTGATGGGGAAGTCGACTACAGAACTGCATTTATTCCAGCGTGATCTGAGCACCTATACTACTCACTACGTTTGCATCCGACCCCCCTGACACCGACACAGTGCTGGGTTGATACGGAAGGTCAGCTGTAGCCCAAGGTGTATCCGTCGGGAAGAGTAAGCCCGGAATCCGATGGCGCTTCAACCCGCTGAAGCCCGCGAGCTATTCGCACAGGAATGCTCCTTCCCGATGGATCGGGAAGCGATCATCGAGGCCGTCGGGAATGTGGCCATCGAGTCGCCAAACGGTGAGGCAAGCGATTTCGAGACAGTCCTCACCCGAGGCGACGAGACAGCGTACGCGTCCGTCACCGAACTGCATAGCACGGTGATGGCTAACTTGGAGGACGACCACATCGGCCGCAAGCACTACGACGACCGCTCAGACACGGTGCTCCGCGAGACCGAACTCTCACTCTGACTGGTCGGCAACGCCCCCGTCTGTACTCACCAATCTCGAGTGTGGCTACAACACCGAGAAGGCCAGATTGGCCAGCTCTCGTCGGCACTCTCGCCGCTCCAGGCTCGCTGGAGCGACCACATCTGCATCTTCGGTCCCTCCGGCGCGGGAAAGACCACCGTCGCGAAGTACACGCTGAACCAGTTCGAAGCCGAGCAAATCGGGGTCCGCTGGGCCTACGTCAACGGGATGGCCGACAACTCGAAGGCCGCGGTGATGCACTATGCCGTTCGAGATGTGGGGCTTGGGGCCGATCTCCGCCGTGAGGGGTCTCCCACGTCGGTGGCCGTCGACCGGCTCCGGGAGTGCGAGGACAGTCTCATCGTCGTGCTCGACGAGGTCGCGGTGATCGACGCGGACGCAATCTACGTGTTGTGTGAGGTGCCCGGCGTTGAACTCATCTGTATCACCACCGACGAGGACGGCTGGCGGGCGGACCTTGACCAGAAGGTCCACTCGCGGCTGAGCGCGGCCGAGACGATTCGCCCCGACAAGTACAGCCACGCCGAACTCGTGGACATCCTCGACGATCGCGTGGTCCACGGGCTGATCGCGTCGCGTGTCGCCGACAGCGCCGTCGAGTACATCGCCGACCTCGCAGCCGGCGACGCTCGCGCGGCGATCGCTCATCTACGGAGGGCCGCCGTCTACGTCGAGGAGCACGATATGCGGGAACTGACGCCCGAGGTGGTCGACGCGGTCGAGGAGGACGCCCAGCAGGCCGTGATACAGGAGAAGATTCACTCGCTGGGGACTCACCAGCGCCACCTGTTCCGCATCATCCGCGAGGCTGGCGAGATCGACGCCGGCACGCTCCACGCACGGTACGAACAGCAGGTCGATGGGCCGAAATCGAAGCCGAGCCGGCGACGCTACCTCAAGAGCCTCCGGCGGTACGAACTCATCGAGAGTGACGGGAACGGTCGCGGGACCGTGTATCGCTCGCTGGTCTGATTCGGTTAGTTTGGCCTTGCTGAAACCCTCAATTGGAGATCGGTTGTTGAAGGTGTACTGAATAGAGAGCGCGTATCTCGCACAGAACCCAACGGAGGCAGCCTATCATAGTAACCGTTCGCGCGCCCTGTGGCAGCCAGCCTGAACAGTCAACGGGGTATCGCGTACTAATCGCTCTGGAAAAATGGGATTACTACGTGGATGAGAACGAACAGCGCTAATCCGGCTAGGATAAATCCGAACCCAACTACCGGTTGTTCCCCCCAGGGTAGTTCAAGCGGTACCCTGTCCACCAGACCCACTCTATCTGGGTCACGTACTTGCCCCCAGCTTAGTACAGCTCCAATCGAGACGAGTATCCAAGGGCCGTAATTGCCTACCGTAGCCAGGTACCCAGTAGTTTGAGCAGGGGCAGGAGATGTGCTGTCATCTGCAATCCTGTCCGACTCGGCGTCGAACCTGTATGTGGTTTCATCCGCACTCGTGTCTGATTCGATGTCGAGCCTGTCGTACCAACCGGCGTACAACAACAGCCCACCGAGTGCAAACAGGGCCATTCCGAGGGTACCTGTTTCGATGGGTAGTTCGATCCAGGTGGCTGGAACGAAGTAAAGGATCGTCCCACCAAGCATGAGTACTATAGGAGTGTATCCGAGTACTGTCTCGCGGATTCTCATCGTGTGACCGGTATATGATGGAAGTTTAAATTACCTGTCATACGAAGTGTGAATCTACGGTGCTGACTCCCCCTCCGAATCGGGCATCCCGGTACTGACACAAATTGAGGAGTTCGAGAAGGTATTCCTCCATACCGGGTACGAATGCAAGATGAGGGGTCAGATCGACAGCAGACGCAACGCTCGCCCAGGATCGGGAGTCATCTACCAACCGAACGTCCAGCGGTTGGGCTATTGCGATGCTATGGACTCCGTTCGACTGTACTCGTGGATGTATCCCCCGAGCGCACCGGCCGGCAAAGTGAGCCAGAACGTCGTCGTGAACGCAGCATACGCGAAGCCCACCGCCCAGATCGGTGCTACTATCGGCAGCCAGAGAAACTCCGACAGCGGCCCGGTAGGTCCGGCAGCCAACTGCTGAAGCGGCAATATCACCAGGAGATCGAGCAGGGCGCTCGCGAGATACATCAAGAGCATCGCCGCGAACCCGGCTGGAACGCCACGCCACACGCGAAGTCTCGGGACTCGCCAGACGACGAACCCAGCGAGAAATCCGCCTGGAATCGTCGCGATCATTCCGATGACCTGCTCGAGTAGCGGTCCATCGTACGCCTCATACCACGAGGACATAATCGTCGAGATACCGACGAGTTGTGTCACCAGAATAAACGCCGTCGTCGTGAGTGCTGCGACAGTTGCCATCGCATAGCCGGCACCGACATCCCGCCGATGTGCGTACGGAAGCCGGCTCGGGCCGTACTGTTTACAGACGGCGACGATTCTCCCGAGTAACTCCATACTCCGTGTATACGTTGTTCTCTAGTTCAAAGAATATACCGTGTGCCCGGCACCATACGCAGAACCGAAGTGCTGTATACTGCCTCTGTATTCAGCACAGCTCTCGGAAGCTGCTATCAGATTGGTAGAATATTCGCCCACCGAGTAGCTGCTTCGATCTTTTGGACGGCAGCTTGGACGACAGCGACCCGATGAGACTAACCAACATCCGGCGGCGAACCGGCAGCTCTGTTGGTTAGGCCCGGCTACGCAGTCGACGCCGACGAAGCGGGGCCGTTGGGTCAATCGTTCGCGGGTGATCTGCGCAGTACAGCTAACGGACGTAACAGCCTTAATGCCAGCAGTAGGGTCGTATACTGTGGAGAGATACCGTTCCCTCAACTTTGTTGATTGGGGTGTGATTCTATCTGTAACAGTCGTTGCTGTACTGTGGCACCTCTCAGCTAACAGTTCTGTCACCTCCAAGCTCACTGGAGCACTATTATTCGCTGGACTCTCTCTCGGAACCGGTATGTACCTGTTCCAGACGTTCAGGAGCCAGTAAGTAAGATTCATCCTGTTTTCCACACGATTTCGCTGGCTCGAATCGTTCGACAGAGGGTTATTTACCCAGTCCAGCCTTTGAGGTGGTATGACCGAGACGGTTACGTCAGAAATTCTCGAGCGGATCGCTCAACAGGAAAACACGACGCCAGCAGCCCTGGATTTCATACTCCACGAGTATATCGACCCGGAAGCTCTAAACACCTTAGTCAACCAATCATCGTCGGCCCAGATTGTGAAATTCGAGGTGCCGGAATACGAGGTGACCATTTCCGGCCAGAACGACATCGAGATCCAGCCACTTGAGTCCGGCTCATCGTCTGACTCCTGCCCCCTCCGAACCGAGCGTTGCTGATGTAGCTGGTGTGTCGCCTGATAGCTCCAGGATGTTAGCCGAGTTCCAGCGTTTCGACGTATCGGAGGCACGATTCAAGTGCCTCGTTCGGTTCGTACCAGAGTGTGCCCCCCTCACGATCGAGCCTGATGACGCCCGCCTCCGCTAACATCGGGAAATGATTGTGGTGACAGCTCGTCTCGAGCACGGTCCGTGCCGGTGGATCACGAGCCGGAACGGCCGTTGCTCGCCTGTGGACATCGTCAATAACGGTCTCGAGCGAAATCTCGCCGCGGTCTCGGTCCTTGAGATAGTAGAGAATGGTCCGCCGGATCGGGTCCGAGAGTAAGTCCAAGACCCCATCGAACGAGTACGGCATCGGTATTGTCTCGGGCCGCTCGGCCGTCACGACCGACGTGCCACCCGGAGGCGGTGTCGTGCGACGGAACGACGGTGAGACATCGGTATCAGTTGCTTCGGAGACGATCCAGCCCTCACCGTCGTGTTCGAGCACGGCATCATAGAGTGGGCGCAGTGTCGGCAAGACCGAGTCCTCACAGGCTGTCGGATCAAGATGGTGATGCGCGCAGACATCGAGATCGTTTTGGAGGTCGTTCAGTCCCGCGATGAGCTCGACAACATCCCGCTCGTCGAAACGTGCCAGTAGTTCCGTAACCGAATGCAGACAGACCTGTGTGGGACGCGGGGTTTCACTCCAGGCCCCCAGTATCCGGGCGATCGTCAATCCGAGATCGGTGACTCCCGCAGAGGGCCGCAACACATCGAGTTCGAGCTCCGGTACCGACGTGACCGTATCTGTGCCGACCGACGCATCGGTACCGGGCCGTGCGTCGAGGATCGTTGTTTGGTGTGGAAGTGTCTCCCCGACGGCCTGCTGCCAGACGCCCAACCGCTGGTCAGGCGTCATTTCGAGTGTGACACTCAACACGTTCGTCTCGTCGGGTGGTGACTGGGTCAGGAAGTCGATACACGCCCGGTTGTCAGGTGCTGTCTCGGACGGAGCCAGCAGGAGAACCGACTCTGCCTCCGAGATATGATTGGTGACACCCGACCGATTATCTGTCATCGAACCGGATAGATCACTCCGATATAAAAATATTTCTCACGAGTACAACCGTGTATTGCACGTCTGTATGAGGGTGTTCGAAGTAGGATTGCTACTAAAGAGAAGTATTACACGGTTTCGCGGGGCGTTGGCTTCTCGCCCTCGGCTTCTTAGTGAGGGGCGCTGTCCCGACAGCTCCAGAATTTCGTTGCCAGCAGGCTGTTGCTGACCGACTCGCGCTCTCTATTGAGCACGTCAGCTCTATCAACTGCTGAGGGTTTCAACAGAGCCGTATTCAGTAATCACCCTTGGCCTTCTACGATGTACCGCTCGTAGCCGTATCCCACAAGCGCACCGAGTGGGTGATGATGGGGCGGTAATGAGGCCACCGAATACAACGATTAGAACGGCCAAGAACAGCAACTCGGAAATGGTACCAGCGGGCGCGCCAGCGAAAATATGTCTCAGAGAGAACATAAAACCGATCGAAGCCGCGAAGACGACCAGCGTACCGAACGCTGACACGACGCCTGCCGCGGCGCCGTAGCGTGGGTTCGGCTCATCCGGTATCATCACGCGCCAGACAACGGTCCCGACGAACACAGCGATAACTGGTGCGAAGATACCCCCGAGAAAGCGGTTCTCGCTTCCTTGTCGATACTCCGCCTAAGCTCACGGAGCTGAATCCGCGGGCTCTGAACGTCTGGACGGAGTTCCAGAGGTTAATCAGGACGGCACCAAGGAGAGCTGACCCGCCGGCAGCGAGGCCTGCTCCGACGTCCTGCCGAGAGATACCCAGATAGCTAACCATTTTCTAATCGCTGAAAATATAGTTGCTCAATATTAGAACGGATGTGTCTCTGTTACTGACGTTTGTACACCAGCCAGTAGGAAAGTGGGAGTGAAATCGTGAGGATCACCAACGTCGCGAGTAGTTGGCTGTAGACGTCTGGGGGCGCGATCTGAGCGGCGATTGCGAATCCGAGGATAATGAACAGAGACTCGTAGATGACGAACCGGGAACGGCGTGAGAAGTCTATACCGTGGAGTTAGACAGTCCTACGCATAATTCCACCGGCAAATTCGTATGCCCTGTTACCATTCGAGAGTTTCAACAGAGCCGCCAAACCCGAAACGACGAGGTCAACGATGAATCGATGCAGTCGGGATTATAGCGGTGCGTGCGTTGCAGTCCCAGCGACCAACACGAACGTCACGAGGAGCGCGTTGACGAACGCACCAACCCACACTCGCCCGGTTTTCCGGAAGAAATACGTCGAGATGGCAGTCACGATGGAGAGCAACGCGACGAACTGGAAGGCGACGATCGTCAGAAGTGGCTGACCGAAGGGGAGCGGACTCCCGGTCAGCAGGACGCCATACTGGACGAGCAACAAGAGGATGAATCCGCCGACGACGGCGACCCAGTTCTGACCAAGTGCCGTCCGGAAGGACCGATCACCACGTCTGAGCTGCCCGTGCAACAGCAGCTCTAACGCGAGGAAGAACAGCGTCAGTGGGACGAGATAGATCAGTGCGATACGGAACTGCGTGGTGGTCGGAAGCTTCATCGCGAACACCCAGAAGCGGAAGTCGGTGTCGAAGAGATAGCCCACCGCCGCCAGGAGCCCGTAGAAACCACCGACGATAGTTACCGCTGCGGCAGCCGACTGGAGGAGTGTCTGCCGACTATCACCCGTATCGAAGCCATACTGGGCGAGAGTCGTTCTGTCGGAGCGGTAGTGCCACACCCCAACCAGGCCGGCAGTCACGAGGCCGTTGCCCAGTGCCCACACCATCACACCGTTGGTGATCTGCTGGGGGAAGAACCAGTTGGTCGGGACGAACCCCTGTCCGATCAGATTGAGCGGGAAATAGGTTACGACGGGAACGAGCGCGGCGACGGCGACGGCCCCGTACCAGCCGTTTCCGGTCAGCCCTGCAGCGTCTGGGACCTCGCGTGAAACCGACGAGAGGCGGTTATTCCGAAGAACCAGCGCCCCGAATGGGAACAGGAACAAGACGCCGCCGAGCAACGAAGCGAGCGTCCCGAGTTCCTTCAGCCACCAGATCTGGTTGCCCGGAGGCATCTCGTCTTCCCCCTCGAGCGTGAGCTGCATCCACTCGATGGCGTCACCGACGGCTGTTGTCGAGAGGTGGTCGCCGGGATGAGTCGTCGCGGGGGTGTACAGTCGTCGCGCCGTCCCAGCCTCGACGTTTCCATACGTCCGTCCCTCCTCGACTGTCTGGTTCGTGCCAAACAGCGTCTGAAGTTTCTCACTCCGCTCGACGTTCGACGCGTGGGGGACTCCCCACATCAGCGTCGAGAACTCGTCGTACTCGCTGAACACGACGGCAGTGTTCCGGGGGAACGTCTCGTTGCCAGCTGGCACGCCCGGGAAACTCCCCGTCGACGAACCCTCCAGAACGACCGATTCGTACCCATCTGGGTGGGCAGCAGCCGCTGAGACGCTTGCCCACCCGCCCATCGAGTGGCCCTCCAGTCCGATATTTTCGTCGTCGACGAACGCCAGCGACCGCATATACGAGAGAGCCGGAGGCCCACCGAATCCGTTCCCGAAGGCCGGCGGATCGGAGTGACCGTGTCCGGCTTGGTCTATCGCGAGGACGACGAATCCGCGCCGGGCAAACTCGATGGCGAAGGGCGACTGTGTCTCTCGCGTGTTGATATAACCGTGTATCGCCACCACGCCCGGTGCAGGATCCGAGGCAGTAGCCCCAGGTGGAATGTACAGTGTGCCGTCTATCATCTGCCCGTTCGACGCAGCGAAGCGAACGTCTCGCGTTTCGATGCTCCCGCCGTCAGTCTGGACGACATAGGCGAGTGTGCCGCCGCCGAAAACCAGCAGCAGCGCCACCAACAGGATTGTCTTGTTGTTCGACATCTGTTGACAGGCACCTAATCAACTGAAAAAAGAGTTTCTAAACTATTGACTTGTAGTGCGCTGTTCAACAGAGGATAGAATTCAAGCAGATCCAGTTCGCTTTCTCGTTGCTCACAAGAATCACTCGTCTATCACCAACACACGCTAAAGCCAGTCCCGTGGGCCTCACTTCGTAGTCGTCACAACAGCGTAGCCGATTCTACCCAACAAGACCGGCCGTTTGCGGCAAGTTGTTGGTTAACCAATCGGAGTCACTGTTGTTCGATCTACCCCTCACAAGCAAAATACCTGCTCAGTCGGTATGCGTCCTACTCCCCGGATAGTCTACCAGTTCGGTGGAGATCTCGAGAACTATGCAAGATGCACAGCGCGAATCAGTCATCATAGGCCGTGTATCATCCGCTAGGTTTCTACTGAGTAGTGTTACTGTGAACCACACAATACAGTCAAAGTCTACAACGGACGTGACGGGTCAAGCTGCTCGGGAACCACTATTCGAGTGGAGTATCTGTCCAACAGCCTTATCAGAGATGATAAATTTGAGGTAATATGAGACGCCCCGAGGTGAGCGACTCGACTCACCTCCCTCACGCTGCGACTCCCACGGTGGATGATTTCCGAGCCACCCTCAACGAGACAGACCTCGCACGCCATCTCGCGTATTTTTACGAATCACCTAGAGCACAGCTCGCTCTCGCGGCCGAATTTATCGACTACGGCCTCCAGTCAAACTACAAATGCCTGTATCTGACCGACGAGAATAGTCCTGCAGCGGTCGAGAGCGCGTTCAGCGCCGCCGGGATTGACGTAGCTCAACGGCGTGAAGAGTCGGACCTGTGCATCGACGATGCCTCGAATGTGTACTTGGAGTCTGGGTTCGATCCCGATCGAATGGTCTCGCGACTCGAATCGGCCTGTGACGACAGCGTCGAGGCGGGGTACGAAGGCCTGTTCGTCGCGGGTGAAAACACGTGGTGTTTTCATACCGAGTCGTCGTTCGATCACATCGTCAGGTTCGAATCAGATTTCGACGAGATCTGTCCGACGCTCCCGGTTCACGCGCTCTGCCAGTACGACCTAACGCGGTTCAGCGAAGAATCGATCGCAAAGGCTCTCTGGACCCACGAACAGGTCGTGTATCGAAATATGATCTGCGAGAATCCGTACTACATCTCGCCGAGTGAGTACACCACAACGGAGCGGCCAGAACTGAATGCACGGCTGATGCTCGAACAGATGCACGACCTGACGCAGGCCCACCGAGATATCGAGCAGCGTGATCAACGCCTGACGGTCCTCAATCGCGTGTTGCGACACAATATCAGCAACGACCTGACCGTGATTGCTGGAACGTTAGATGCTCTCGCCGAGATGGGTGACTTCGATGAGCCGATGCGAGAGCGGGTCCACGCTGCGATCCAGCACTGTGAAAAAATTGCTGGGATGTCGGACAAAGCTCGGTATATTCGCCAGACGATCGGCCAGAGTCGGACCGAACACACAGAACTCGGACCGGTTATCGACCGAGCCATCGACCAACTGAAGATCGACCATCCGGACGCGAATGTTACCATATCTGGGCGCTACGACATCGACGTATTTGTCGACGAAAACTTCGATATCGCAGTCCACGAAATACTTATCGCACTGGTCCTGCTGCAAGAGACCGATCCTGGGACGGTGTCGATTACCCTCTCGACACCCCGGCCAGATACCGCGACGCTGGATTTCCATACGCCAGGAGTCGTCATTCCAGAGCAAACCCAGAAGGCGATCCAACAGGGGTACGAGACACAGTTGGAACACGGCTACGATATCGGCCTCTGGCTGGTCAAGTGGATCGTCGAGAACGCCTACGGGAGTCTGAGCTTCCCACCAGGTCAGCCGGAAGAGCCCCAGTTCCGGCTGCAGATACGGCGGCTGACTGACTGATACACACCCCTGAGAAACTGTTTCGGCGGGACCAGACTGAAATAACCAAGTCATCGTATTGAAGCTACTTTCTGTCTCTCGTACCTGGTTTCTGACAATATTCGGTACTCGTCATCCCACCCGACCGGCCGGTGTCGCCACACAAAACCTATTCCGGCAGACTCGGTGACTCCGCTGTGCCACGCTCGTCCCGTCGTGCCCTCCTGCGATCCCTGAGTCTCGCTCTCGGGACTGGACTGACTGGCTGTGTGGGAGTGCCCGCAGACCAGACCGACCCGACAGAAACGACTGCAGCGCCCACGACAACACCCACCGAGCCGACAGACACGCCGTCCCCGTGTGCGACCGGCCACGAACTGCCGTACGCGATTCCAGGCGCGGAGGAGACGTACCAGCCGGGCAGTGCCGAACTCCGGAACCAGACCGATTCAGAGACAACCGTCACGCTCGCGATCGCCCACGACGACACGACGTTCTTCGAGTGTACCCAGACGCTCGCGAGCGGGGAGTCGATACCCTTCGATGGGGTCACAGCCACCGCTGGCGAGTACACCGTCACCGTGACCGTCGGGGACGGTCGCTCAACGACGACCGAGTGGCGGATCCCATCGAGACAGACCTACCCGATGCTGCTCGTCAGTATTCGCGGCGACGACGAGCCCGTCATCGGCTGCCCAGGCAACCGCGAGGTCTCGGTCCAGGTCCGCAACCAGACCGACAGCGCCGTCACGGTCGAGCTGTCGCTGCGCCGTGACGACCAGCCCGTCGCCCAGAAAGCCGTGCAGGTAGACGCGACGTCGAATACGGATGTGACACTCGCGATCCCGATCGGGGATTTCTACACGCTGGCGGTGGCCAGCGATGCAGGGCAGGCTCGAAAGCAGATTTCGGCGTGCCGCGGCTACGAAGACGATCGGATCACGGCCACCATCGGGGCTGACACGGTCGACATCGAGTCGATCAGAAAGGTCTGGGAGTAGGGGTTCGCTCTAGGGAACTCACAGCTCCCGAGTGATCGAATCGTCTGGTAGCGACTGGGTCACAACTTCTTTTTTCGGTGATCTCGTCCGTGGTGTTCACAGATAAGACTGAGTATGGGCACTCGAGGACGACGCCGTGACCTGGAGCTGACCCAGATCCGCCGGCCGCATTTCGTGACCGTCGCGACGGCGGAGCTGAGTCTAACCAACACCGACGGTCGTAGACGGCCGAATATTGGCTAACGAGGTGGTCAATCAACCCTCAAATCAGGGATCAGGAACTCGACGCCGCAACTGGCCGCTCCTGAGCGGGGATCTCTCCGAATAGCGACGAAATTCACGAATCGTGTCGTTGGGGCCTTGTGTAGGCCAGACCCACCCCTCTCGACCGACGGTGAGCGGCCGCCGCGTCCTCGTCTCTCAGTCTTTGACCTCAGTCCCAGATGACAGATTCAGAAGCGAATTCAGCGTCGTTCGAGATTATCGCAGCAGTGCCTCGCACGCGGTGATTTGCGATCAACAGCGCGTCGTGGAGTGTGTGATGGTCGAGGAGACTCCCGTAGACCGCGAGATCCTGCTCGTCGGTCGGGGCGATTTGCACCGGGCCGTCGTGAACGAGCCCACGGAGAACGGCGTTCGGTGTCGTGTCGACGTCGATACCAGCGATCGTACCCTTCGTGACCGCCGTCCAGATCGCCTCGCTCACCGCCACCGTCGGCGCTTCGATCACGTCGACGCCCTGCTCGCTCCGCTCGAACGCTTCGTCCGCGGCCGTCGGGAGCGCGTCGACGAGGTACCGCGCCATCGCCACCCCGTCGGCGGTGTAGCGTGTCATTCAGGCTGCCACTCCGTCCGGCGCTGCTCGCGGATGTCGGCTTCCATCTCATCGGCCATCTCCTCCCGCTTTGCGTCGGACACATCGTCGTCGACGAGCATCCCGCGGCCGGCGGAGCGAGTCGCCTTTCGCACCTGGATCCCGTCTTCGGTTTTCTCCCAGCGGACCTCGTCGCCTTCCTCGAGGCCGAGTTCCTCGCGTAGCTCTTTCGGGATCGTTACCTGCCCCTTCCGTGTGATGCGTGTCGTCTTCTCGTCTGTCTCGGTGCTCATACGAAGTACTACATAATGTAGTACCTAAGCGTTTGGGCCTACGGAGAGACTGACGACTTGTGCGGCGTCGGGCCCCACCAGACGTCGCCCTGGTCGTAGCTCATTCCGACGACGCCGCGGACTCGTCGACGCCCAGGCCCCACTCGTCAGGATTCTCCTCGCCGAAGCGGTCGGTCGCTGCGCGAGCGGTCGCCAGCGACGAGAGCGTGGTGTCGATGTCCTCGGCCTCGCCGATCGCCCAGTACTCCCCCCGGTGGCGGACGAGCTCGCGGTCCTCGAGCCGGGAGACGACGACCCCGACGCTCCCGCGTGAGACGTCGGTCGCCTCGTGGATCTCCTTGGGCGTGTACGCCTGCTCGGGGTTGGCAGCGAGGAACGTAATGATCTCCTCGGCGTTCGTTCGACCGCCCGAGCGGAGTTCCTCGCTCGAGTCCTGCTCGAACCGGTCGATGTCGATTGGCATAGTCGCTAGTTCGTCATCGAGTGTAATAGGTGTAATAGCAGGTAGGGATTCTCGTCTCCTACAGAACGCCAGTAACGACCTGTTCTACGAAGGGGGGGGCAGAACCGGGCCGTGTTGGTTAGAGAACCAGCACAGAGGCAAGAGTTTTGTATGTCAGCTCAGTAGTGGGTAATAGGTGTTCTAAAATGGGAAAGACAGATGCTACGGCGACCGAGGGTAAGGAGATCACGCTGAAAGTCGACGACCGAGGGCGGGTGACACTCCCGAAGGAGATCCGAGACCAGCTCGGCATCGAAGCGAACGACGAAATTCCGGCCACGCTGGTTGGCTCAGTCCTCGAAGTCAACCCCAAGCCCAGCGCAAAACTCGAAACTGCTACAGCGGGCCGAGATCGATGGGAAAACACCACTCCCGCCGACGCTGGTGAAGCGCTCTTCGGCCCGATGGACGGCTGAATCGATGGCCGAGTCGCTTCCGACCGAGGTTTCCGTCCTCACCGATGTCAATATCCTCGCGATCGGCCTGACCGACGATCACCCTGCGTACGACGATGTCTACCCGTGGATCGAAAACGCCCTCGATGGCCCGAACGTCCTGCTCGTCTTTGACTACTACCCGCTTCGAGCGCAGTATATCATGACCCAGAACTTCGGTGTTGAACCGGTCGCCGCCCGGAATGCAATCCAGTCCCTCGTACAGAGTCCGGCTCGGATCATCAGCGCCACGCAGACGACGTTGCTCGAAGCATACGATATCAGCGCGGAGAAAAACCACGACGTCTACGATTCGTTCGTTCTCGCCCTCGCTCGCTCGTACGATGCTGACTACCTGATCACGACCGATGCTGACTTCGATGAGCTGTGCGCCGACGAGGACGTGACCTATCGGAATCCGATCCCCGATGAGAAACGCGACATACTGTCTCTCATCGATGGGTAACGACCTGTTCTACAAACGGGGGCGTAGAACCAGGCCGTGTTGGTTAGACACCGTGGTCGCGGAACCGCTCGGTATCGATCTCGAGCGGCAGCTCATCGAAGTCGCCGTCACCGCCTACCACCAGTGTCGCATCCCGCTCGTGCGCGAGAGCGACGGCGTGCGCGTCAGCGAGTGAGATATCACCGTCGGCTTTCACCTCGCCGGCGAGCTGCCAGTCAGCCCGCTCGATGACAACGCCGTGGCGTCTGAGCGCTCGGAGGTCTCTATCGGCCACCCGGAACGAGTCTGTCGTCGGGGCATCCGCATCTGTGCCCTCGAAGCAACCAACGAGGGAGTACACCTCACTCGCGTTTGTCTCCGAGAGGAGGCCCTCAGCCTGCCCGGATTCGACATCGTCGAGGAGATCGGCCACGTACTCGTGACCGGGTTCGTCGTACAGGAACGCGATGAGTGCCTCCGTGTCGAAGACGTATCCCGGGCTCATTCGTCCGCAGAGGGGCGCAGCCGCTCAACTCGGTCTGCTTCGCGCTCCTTTTCGTCTTCCCTCACCTCTCGCACTTTCTCCATTACCTCGCCGGGTTCGTGCTCGCCGGCGTGGATGCCGTGCAGATCACCGATCGTAGGGACGGGCTCGATAACGATCCGACCCCCCTCCTCGTAGATGAACACCTCACCCGGTGTCTCGATGTCGAACTCCTCGCGCAGTCGCTTGGGGATCGTGGCCTGCCCTTTCTGGGACACTCGTACTACTGTCGGTTCATCTGTACTACTTGCCATCGTTAGTTGTACATATGCTTTGTATTCTTACCAAACCTGTCGCTGATGTGTGGGTTGGGAGACGGCCAGCTCCTGAGAAAAGTCTCCGCCAGTTCGATAACGACTTCTTCAGTTTCCGCAACGGAAGAATCTAGCGGCTGGCACAAGCGCGTGCTATGGCGGGCAGTTCGAGGCGGATTCGGCGCTGTCTATTACGGTTTACCGACGCTGTCTATTACGGTTTACCGAACTAATCGTAATTCGTATCGAATCCACCGCCGGGAACGAACACAAAGTGTGGCTCACCGACAGCGAGATCGAGGACCTCCGCCGGGCCACCAGCTCCCAACGGGACGACCTCATCATCCAACTGGGTGCGTTCGTCGGGTTGCGTGCCTTCGAGATACCACAGGTCCGACCCGTCGATGTCACGCAGACCGAGAGCGGCCAATACCGGCTCCGCGTCCATACCGGGAAAGACACCTCCGGGAACGGCGGGAAGCCACGCGACGCCTACCTCCCCGACAGCGTCGGTTCCGGCGCGATGTGCGCCTCAGCTGGCTCCTGTCACGAGGTCAATTTGAGCTCCTCGTCACGATAGTGATGCCACTGAGCGGTGCCTTCTCGCCAGTGTCCTTCAGGAGGCTGCGTCCGACTTGGTCTCCGGAACGGGCATTCTCGACCACGTTGTTCCAGTAACGTAGCTGTCGAGGCACCGAGAAACGACAGAGCAGGGAGAGATCACGCGAGTGGCATTAAATCGGGCACCTATGATGACGGGTTATCCCTATCCTGTTGCGTCAGCTCCCGGAGGAGTTCCTCGGCAATATCTGTCGTCACGTAGTAGGTGTGTTTCTTGTGAGTCTCGTCTTTGGGCTTGAGCTTTCGCTCGCTGCCCTTGATGGTACTCCCTTCATATACCGTCACCAGCCCGACGCGTTGCAGCGCACGATAGAGGTGCCGGACGTACTCGAACTCCATTTCCAGTTCGTTAGCAGTCATCCGTGGGTAGTCCGGCCCGCCGCGAGCCAGTCGCCTGGCGATCGTCTGTCCATCGGGCAGATGCCGCAACACGTTCAGTTTGCCGTCCCGATCGCCGAGAAACCGGAGGAGGTGATCGCCTTCCCGAGACAGCCGATAGTAGGTGTGGTGCTGGCGCACCTCGTCGGCTCGTTTGGCCTTCACTCGTCGTTGTTTGACCGTTCCTGATTCGACACGTTCCAACAGTCCCGCCGAGTCCAGTTGTTCACAGAGGTCCTCGACGTGGCCGCGTTCGGCGTCGAGGTGCCCGGCCATCGACCTCGGATAGTTGCCTTCGACGGTGTCGAGGTGATAGCAGACGAGATACGCGACCGGGTCCCGGGGCATCGGTGCGAGCTGGCCGACGACCGCCTCTCGTCGCTCCAGTTCCGCTTCGAGTTCCTTCGCTCGCTCGTACCGTGTCTGGGCGTTACTCGCGGCGTCTTCGTCGAGTGACAGCGTGACCTCGATCGACTCGCCGTGCGGTGTCTCGAGTGTGAGTTCCAGTTCCCTCTGGTCCCAGTGCTCTCCTTCCTCCGACCGGGCTCGTTCCAGTGCCTCGTCGACGCGCTGTATGCGCGTCAGGATCGTGTTGGCCTCCGTTCGGAGCCGGTCGATCTCGGCCTGAGACACCATCTCGTCTCGGGACACTCACGCGATCCGCTTGAATCCCCGGTCAGGGGTCGAAATCGGCAGGGAAGCGACCGATAATCGACCTAATGACTAAGCCGTGTTAATGTGAATGTCGACGCAAACGGTGACAGCGGACGAACAGATTCGAGTTAGCAACCGAGTGAAGCGTATCCTCGATCGGCAGCGACGCGAGGGCGAGTCCTACAACGATGTCCTCGAACGTGTCCTCGGCGAGAGCGAGGCAGGTGACTTCTACGACGGGTTCGGCCGGTGGTCGGATGAGGAGGCCGAGCGCGTTCGCGAGCAGCGCGAGCGGGCCAAGGACGAACGGAAAGCGCGGATGTGACGACTGGCCGGTGACGACGGCGCGGACGCGGACGGATGAAGGTTCTCGACGCGAAGTTCTCATCGACTACCTGGCGGGTGTCGAGGCGACGAAGAGTTCTACGAGGCCAACGGCGGTGACGCCGAGTGGTGGGTGATGCCGGTCCCCGCCTACGCCGAGGTGTTGGTCGGTGAAGCCAACGTTCCAGACGGCGACGTCGAGGGTGCCCGCGCCGACCTGGCGTGGGGCGAGACACACGCCGTCGATGAACACACGGCCGCCCTCGCCGGGGAGATCGCGGGCGAGATCGGCCCCGAGGGTCCGTCCCTCGGTGGGCTCGACGCGCTGATCGCGGCTGTCGGTCGGGAGCTGGACGCGCCCGTGGTCTCGGCCGATAGCGACCTCACGCACGAGGAAACCAAGCGGGTCGTCGATGTCGAGGAGTACCGGGACTGACGAGCCAACCTGTGGCTGACAATACACTCGGGCCGATGCCAGATCGCATCGGCGACCACTTCGATCGCGTCCGCGAGCGCCTCGACGAAGCACTCGGGGCCGAGGAGTAGGCCAGTCGCTAACCGACAGATCGCCCCGGTCTTGCAGAGGGTGTCGGGCCCTACCCGAGCAGACCCCTGGTGGCGTTCAGCACCGGCGGGTGGAACACAACGAGCCCGTCACACCCGTTGTGAGGGCGAGATCTGCCGACGTCGCTGGATCTCATTAATGGATACGCACTCAGCTCGGCCTAATGTTTGAACGCCTCGACAACCTTGAGTCCCAGTGCATCGTTCTACCAGGCGGCCGCCTCGTAGCGGTCGGGGACTGACAGTTCGACGTGGTCGATACTCCCGAGTCGGAATGCGTCCTCAGTCATCGACTCCTCCCGTGAGCCCAACCGCGAGTTTGCCGCGGACGTGACCCCCTGCGCTCCTGTCAAGTGCGTCTTGCATCTTAGACAGTGAATACACGTCACTGACTCTGGGAGCAACCACACCGGCGTCAATATGAGCGGCAACCTGGCGGAGCGTCTCCGGGTCCGAATCCGTGATGACATCAAAAAATCGGACGTCGACGCCGTATTCGTCGTGGTATCGGTCGACCGCCGCTTGCGAGGGCGGTTCCGGAAGCGTGACGACGATGCCGCCCGACCGTAAGACCTCGACTGACCGTTCGAGAACGTCCCCGCCGACGGCATCGAGGACGAGGTCGACGTCGTCCACTACCTCCTCGAATCGCTCCGATCGGTAGTTGACAAACTCGTCGACTCCGAGTTCGCGGAGAAATGCCTCGTTGTCTCCGGAGGCGGTTCCGATGACGTGTGCTCCCGTATGTTCTGCGAACTGGATAGCCATGTGTCCGACACCACCGCTCGCTGCGTGGACGAGTACTCGCTCTGCGGAGTCAACGTCACCTTCTTCGTAGAGTGCGTGGAAGGCCGTCTGCCCTGCCATGGGGACGGCCGCAGCCTCGTGATGGCTGAGTCCTTCTGGCTTGGCCGCGATTTCATCAGCCGACATCGTGGTGTGGTCGGCGAACGCCCCTCCGGCACCGGGAAGACGTGACATTCCGAAGACGGCGTCGCCGGGAGCGAATTCGGACACGTCGGAGCCGACCGATTCAACGACGCCCGACACGTCCCAGCCGGGGATCCACGGGAGGTCAGTGTCGAGCAGGTGTGGAAGCATCCCCCGGGAGAGAAGCCAATCGAGGGGATTGATTCCGGCCGCGTGTACTCGGACGAGGTATTCGTCGGGGCTCGGTTCGGGGCAGGAGACGTCCTCCTCGGTTAGTGCGTCGATCCCGTCGGTTTCCTGAAGTCGTATCGCTCTCATATCTAGTAGTGGTGTGTTGCACCGTCGGTTGGACTGGCTCGATCGGCTATGTCGGGATACGCTGCCACGCCTGCGTACAGAGCGATTTCTTGGCCGAGTCGATTCGTCCGCTTGGCGATGTGCTGATCTTTGATTCGGTTGTCGCCCACCATCGAATGTGAATCAGGAATCGCAACCTCGGTTGGCAGGGTCCACGCGCCCAAAGTTCTGCTGACGGTCCGGAGGTGTATGAGGGCAGACCCGGGAAATCCACCGGCAGCGACTTCTAGTAGCCCGACCGTCGTTTCCTCAAACTCGTCATACCCACAGTAATCGAGTGCGTTCTTCAGGGCTCCAGAATAGGACCCGTGATAATTCGGAGTCCCGAGCAGGACACTGTCGGCCCGTTTGATCGTCTCTCGCAACTTCTCGGCGTCGGGTACAGCCGTCTCGACTGCGTTCAGACTAGGTAACTCGTAGTTGCGCAGGTCAACGAGTTCGGTCGCAGCACCGACCTCTTCGGATGCCGCCAGCGCCTCCGTCAGCGCGACCCTTGTCCGACTATCGTCGCGTAGACTCCCACAGAGTGCAACTACCTGTGGTTCGATTCCGGGTGACATAGGTAGTGGATACCGCCTACTGTCACAAAAAATCTCGCTGAATTGATATTTTGTAACGAGATTTGCAAAAATTCGTTTTGGGAGATGTGACAGAAATTCGAGGTCACATCACTTCTATTACAAAAATGGTGTCGAGCGAGGACTTTAGCGCGTCTGGACACAACTGGAAGTATGAACAGGCTGGAGGCGATGGAACTCGCCCGGGAATCGGACCACTGTCTGAGACCTGCCGAGGCGTTTTCGCTAATCGGTAACGAAATACGGATAGCGATTCTGGAGGCGCTCTGGCACACCGACGAGCAGCCGATCGATTTCACCACACTCTACGAGAGATCTGATGCGAACGACAGTGCGACGTTCAATTACCATCTGGGTCAGCTGAGGGGCCACTTCGTTCGGAAGACAGACGAGGGGTATGAACTCCGAACAGCCGGGGAGAGTGTCGTGCGGGCAGCCGTCGAGGGGTCGTTTAATGCCCATCCTGATCTCGAACCAATCGAGACGGGTGACGACTGTACACAGTGTGGAAATCCGCTTGTCGGGACCTACAGTGACGAACAACTCGCAATCGGGTGTCCGGCATGTGGCCGCACGCACGGACAATACTCGTTTCCACCGGGCGGACTGATCGGTCGCGACGACGAGGAGACCCTCTCTGCGTTCGACCAGCGAGTTCGACATCTCCACAGTCTCGCCAGAGACGGTGTCTGTCCGGAGTGTAGTGGCCAGATGCAGACTGAAATCGTCCGCGGTGGAGACTGCTGTCTGGATGCGGACCTCAGGGCCGAGTACACGTGCCGTCAGTGCCATCACGACTTGTGTTCGACCATCGGCATCGCTCTGCTTGACCAGTCTCCAGTCGTCTCATTCTATCGTGACCACGGGATCGACCTCGCCACCACACCGTACTGGCGATTGAACTGGTGCGTGAGCGACGACTGTACAATCGTGGAATCGACCGACCCCTGGCGAATTGATCTCTCGCTTACCGAAAATGGTGATACGCTCACCGTAACCCTCGACGAAAGCCTCTCGATCGTTGCTACGAACAGAGCAGGCAGTACTCCATCGGTGGCTGACTGCTGATTGCATCCGCTGGAGCTCGCACACGACTTCTGACAGCGCAATCGTAGTCCGTTGAAGTCAGATCACAACCTCGGAGGATGGTTTCGATGCGTGTCATCTCTCTAATTTCATTTGAAAAATTTGACAGCTAGCAGCCAGTCAGCTAGTTCCCGTAATTGTGTCACTCCACTACGAGTACCGTGATTCGAGTTCTTCGATCTGAGCGATAATCTCTGCAAGTTCGATTCCCTTCTCGGTCAGCGAGTACGTCACCGTCGGTGGCGATGCAGTTTCGTCGACATCGCGGGTGACGACTCCTTCACGCTGGAGTGCTTTCAGCCGGGTTGAGAGAGTACTCGCTGGCAACCCTTCGATTGCGTGCTTGATGTGGTTGAACTGGGCGTCTTCCTGGGCCAGTAATCGGATGATGTGAAACGTCCATTTACAGCCTAGTACTTCCCAGATCCCGTTCCACTCTGTTTCCCCGATTCGCATGAGTTGACCTTGTTCAGAATCTCGGACCTACTGGCTTCAAAATTACTACCTGATTTACAACGCCAACTCACCTCGACTCAGACAGGCGATCATCAGTGAGCAACGAACCGATTCCGGGCCACGACCTGACGGGGACGCGCCTGTACGACGGCGAATCGCTCCCCGACCTCAGCACGTTCGACTGGCTGATCGTTATGGGCGGGCCGATGGGCATCCACGACACCGACGAGTACCCCTGGCTCACGGCGGAGAAAAACCTCATTCGGACGGCGGTTGACGCCGACAAGGTGGTCGTCGGAATCTGCCTCGGGGCTCAGCTGGTCGCCGAGGCGCTCGGCGGCCAGGTCTCCGAAGCCGACATCTCGGAGATCGGCTGGTTCCCCGTCGAGGCGACTGCCGAAGCAGCCAAATCACCGCTGTTCGCCGACTTTGGCGAGACGTACGAGGTGTTCCACTGGCACGGCGACACGTTCGACCTCCCCGAGGGCGCGACCCGAGTGGCTCGGACCGAAGCGTGTGCGAATCAGGCGTTCGTCTACGGCGACCGGGTCGTCGGTCTCCAGTTCCATCTCGAGTCCTCGTCGACGACCGTCGACGAGATCATCGAAAACAGCGGCGACCTGCCCGACGGGCCGTTCGTCCAAGACGACGAGACGATGCGGGCGGCGGTCGAAAAGACCGAGCCGTTAGAGCAGCGGCTCCGGACGCTGTTCGACAATCTCGAGCAGCAGGTCACGGAGTCCGACACCAAGACGGAGGGTGAACCGTGACCGGCTCCGGGAACGAGCGGTTCGACCGTTCGGGTTCGGCATCGGCTCGATTATATAGCCGGGGCGCTCGGATCGTTGGTCGGGGGGTGAACTCGCCAGTCCGACCCGACCCGCAGCCGTATCCGTCGTTCGTCGATCACGGTGAAGGAGCCCACATCGTCGATGTCGACGGCAATCAGTACCTCGACTATATGATGGGATACGGGCCGCTGTTACTCGGCCACGACCTGCCGGTGATACGGTGCAGACCACTGGAAGTGGTGTCGTGACTGTCCGTACCAGCAGCAGTGTTCACTTGCTCTCTCGCCGGAGGAGACCCACCGAGACAGAGTGAGGCCTCCTCAAGTCCGGACCGTCCGGCCGCTACATTAACGCGACGGCCCGCCGACGGACAGCTAATGACCGGATCACAAGAGTACGGTACCGTCGATGTCGACCTGGTCACACTGTTGGCGGGGATGCTCGGATACGACATCCTCGTCGACGGGCAGCGGGCAGGTTCGATTGGGAGTTCGGTGGGAACTCTACCCTCTCGACGAACGCGTACAGATCAACGTCAGTCGTGTCGTACGTCGTAAGCAATCGGTCGTCTGTTTGGTTCACGCCTCGAACTCACAGACTGCGTTATGTTCCCGGAACGCCGACGCGACCGCGCTTGGGTCTGTGGTACTGGCCTCACCGATTTCGCTCGCGGTCTCACCGGTACGGACGCCCGACAGGAGACGGAAGGTCGCGTCAGGTGACGAAGAATCGTCGTCGGAACATCGCCTCGTGACCCGAGTAATCGACAACCGTCCCGCGATAGTGCCAGTCATATTTCCCACCGTCGTGATAGTGCCCTTCGCTAGTGTTGGTCGCACCGCAAGGTGTGTTCCCCTTCGTTCAGCATCCACCCTTATTTGGAGTGTCCCCCGATTAGTAGAACAAACGAGAGGGTTCTATTTTCGAGTCACTCGCAGGGAACTGGTCAAGCCTTTGATCCACAGTGTGAACCCCGAAAGTTGATCGAACGTCGGTCAGGTACAGTGGCGACACCCATTAGCGGGGTTTTCGAGGCAGTTATAATCAGGGTCGTAATACCCCAAATTTGACACTTTTTGGCAGAGTACATCAGTCTGGAAGCAGTAGGAAGCGTACTATGGACGAAGACATCCACTATTATTCCGGAGAACAGATCGAAGTGAGCTACGACGCCAACCGCTGTATTCACGCCAGAGAGTGCGTGCGGGGGCTTCCCGACGTGTTCGACCCTGACAAGCGACCTTGGATCGATCCGGATAATGCCGACGTTGGCGACCTCTCAGAGGTCATCGTGGACTGCCCGACTGGTGCGTTGAAGTTCAAACGGACAGATAGCGGACCCGAAGAGTCTGTTCCGGACGAGAACCACATCATCGTCTCTCCTGACGGGCCACTGTATCTTCGAGGGGATATCGAAATCGTAACCCCAGACGATACGACGTTGCTTGAGGACACCCGCGTTGCGCTGTGCCGATGTGGGGCGTCGGAGAACAAACCACTGTGTGACAATAGTCACGTCGACGTAGATTTTGAGGCAGCTGGATCGAAGACAGCCCCCGAAATAGATTCGCGCGGAGAAGACGCTGACGGCGTGCTAACGGTCAAGCCGATACCCGACGGCCCTGTCCAGGTTCAGGGTCGATTCAAACTCCAGCAGGCGGGCGAAACGGAAACGGTCCGAGAGTCCTCGACTGCACTCTGTCGGTGTGGAGGGTCGGCGAACAAACCATTCTGCGATGGGACCCACAGTGAAATCGGTTTCTCGAGCGAAGATTAGTCTCTGGAGAGAGTTCCCCGATGGAAGCCTTCGGCCAGTAGCCAGCACTCGATAGATCGTAGGTAACTGCTTCAATATAATCGATAGAACAGCCGAGTCACAGGACGAAACCATTCGATTTTCGATTGGAACAGAGGGTTGTTCCGTCGCATTTTGCTTCGGCGGTTACACCTGTCGTACTACGTAACGTCGGTGTCAGATAGCATTAATCCCTATCCAAACCAATCGTGAATCACATACGAATCTCGCTCGACCACCATATCAGAAAACGGCGTTCGTGGAATAGACAGTGAGTGACCAATCGTTCGACAAACACTCCGACGATGACGCTTTCGTGGAGGGAGCAGCTGCTCTCGGAGGCAACAGCCGCCGGGCCGGTTTCGCCGCCTTCTCGAAAGCATCGAATCGGGAGTTTCGATGGACGCCCCAATCAGAAGCAACCGATCAGGCTGGTTTCGGCTGGCCGTCCGCATACGTTGAACAAACGACCGAGAATGACATTATATGATCCCCTGTCCGAGCTATCGCTTCAAATCGAAAACTACGATCTGGGACTCTATCAGAAGGAGACATCGAGCGAATTCAAACGGGTAACGAGCGTCGTTCGACTCTCGGGCGACGGTGAGACAGGTCTCGGGGAGGACGTCAGTTACGAGCCCGAGCTACACAGGAGACTTGTCGAAAACGCGACCCGGCTCCCAATCGCGGGCCAGTATACACATACGTCGTTTTCCGAGACTCTCGATAATACCGATCTCTTCCCAGCGGCGACCCCCAAACGAGACGACTCACACCCGTACAGAAGGTGGGCGTTCGAAAGTGCTGCCCTCGATCTGGCGTTGAAGCAAGCGGAAAGCGACCTCGCCGACGCGCTAGGCCGCGAGTACGACCCGGTCAGGTTCACTGTGAGCACGAGACTCGGGGACCCGCCGAGCACCGATCGCGTCCACACTTGGTTGAAGATGATTCCGTCACTGGAATTCAAACTCGATCCCACTTCCAGCTGGACGGACGAAACTATTCGGGAGCTAGCCGGGACTGGGGCCGTTCGAGTGGTCGATCTGAAAGGGAAATACAGCGGCACGCCAGTCGACCAGTCAGCTGACCCAGCCCTCTACGAACGCGTAATCGATGGGTTCCCTGACGCTCTCATCGAAGATCCCGAGCTCACGGAGGAGACACGGCCCCTGTTCGACGGACACGAACGTCGCGTGACCTGGGATTATCCAATCAAGAGTGTCGAGAGCATCAAGCAGCTTCCGTTCGACCCCGAGTGGTTGAACATCAAGCCCTCACGGTTCGGTACCGTCGAATCAGCACTCGAAACAATCGAGTACTGTCTGGAGGAAGGAATCGAGATGTACGGTGGCGGGCAGACGGAACTGAGCGTCGGTCGAGAACATATTCACGCGTTCGCGTCGTTGTTCTATCCGGATTCCCCGAACGACGTCGCACCGCGTGGGTTCAACGACCCGAATCCCCGCGCGGGTCTGCCCGAGAGTCCTCTCGTTCCCCGCGGAGATTTTCATGGCCTACAGGGATTCTAGACGGAACCGTCCTCCAGCCAGCGGATAGAGCATCATTCTTGCACTAGACCTGGCCCAACTGGTTCATCTGGGAGAGCCAGTTCGGGGAGCTGTCGGGTTATCATCTCTCGATCGGGCTCGTACCGTGGCGGAAGCTGCAAGTTTGCCCCTAGTTCTGATCTGTCCGCATCGATGGTGAATCCAGGCCCCTCGGTCGCGATCTCGAAAAGGATTCCACCCGGACCACGGAAGTAGAGCGATTTGAAGTACCGTCGGTCCTTGATTCGCGTCGGCTCCAGACCAGCGTCGAAAAGATATTCGCGCCACTTCTCGAGTGATCGGGTTCCCTTTCGGAACGCGACATGGTGGACGGTCCCACTTCCCTCCCGTCCGTACGATGTTTCTGTATCGAGCAGATCCATCGTGGGAACAGACGAATCCGGTGTGCCGTAGCGGACACGTTCGCCCTGCTGGTCGACCGGCGAGAAATCAAGAATCTCTAGCAGTGCTGCAGTGTGATACACGCTTGACGACAACAGCGTGACACCGCAGAGGCCACGGATTGCGTATTTACGAGGGAACGACTCTGTCACTGGAGGCCGGTCCGTTTCGCGAGCGACTAATTCTAGTCGTTGGCCGTCGGGGTCACGGAACTGGAGCACGGTCTCGCCGAACCGTTCGATTGGCTCATCGACGTCGACGCCTCGATCGTCGAGTCGCTCCTGCCAATACGGTATGGCCCCGTTCGGTACCGCGAACGTCGTTGCGGAGGGTTGGGGTTGACCGATTCGCCCCTCTCTCCCTCGTTGGTTGGGAAAGAAAGTGATGAGAGAGCCTGGTGAACCCCGGTGATCCCCGTAGTAGAGGTGGTACATAAATTTCTCATCGAAATTTACGGTTTGCTTGACGAGTCGCATCCCAAGGACTTCGGTGAAGAAGTCGACGTTCTGCTGGGGATCGCCAGCTATCGCTGATACGTGATGCAGGGCTGGTGTATAGTCGGCCAAGTCGTCCTCGCTTTATGTTCGAACACATTTATAATCTAAGTGGTGTTTAGCACACTAACTAACATCAGCGTTATCAGGTGTCAGTGGGCTAGTGGTGTGGTGGTTACATCAGCGCAACCTCGTAACTTTAGCTATATATGACATATTAATACCCCCGGGACGTAGACGCTAATGGCGTCCCACCCTCAGACGGACGCCAAACACGTGGAGCTACTCCCGTCCACGGCACCGTGCTGTCAGACCTCCGCGTCCGGGCCCCTGCCCATCCCCACTCCCACCTCACTCCCGGACGCGTCACGGTGACGTTTCGATCAATCCGTACAAATGTAGCCAGTCGGAATGCCCGACACGGAAGTCACTACCTCACTCCCGGAAATCATACTCCACAACGCTCCTCCAGTTCTACCTACTCGACGAGGTCTGCGACCATCCCCGAGACGTACTCTCTCTCGTCTTGGTTAATACTGTGACTCATCCCCTCGTAGAGACGTTTGACCACCGTACCATCCAACTGCTGGAAAACTTCAGCCGACTGGTGGACTCGTTCTTCGGGGATATGCGGATCAACGTCGCTACACCCGAGGAACACAGGGGTCCCTTTCAGGTCGCCCTGGTAATCGCCTCGGTCGATAGATTCACCGATGAGACCGCCACTCAGCACTGCGAGTCCGCCGTAGGAGCGTGGGTTTCGCGCGACGTACTCGCACGCTAAACACGCCCCTTGAGAGAAGCCCAGAACGATGACCCGTTCGGTCGGAATACCTGCATCATTGGCTTCCGACACGGCGTCGTCGATGGCCTCCAAGCCAGAGGAGCGCCCGGGTTCGTTCGATTCGACCGGCGCGGTGAATCGATTCGGATACCACGTATTTCGGGCCGCCTGGGGCGCGAAATACGCGACACCGTGTCGATGGAATTCATCTGCCATCTGGACGATACTCCCGGCAGTCGATCCCCGACCGTGGACGAGAACGAGCGCAGCCTCAGCGGCATCAAGGGGTGCGCCAGCCGTCACGAGGGGACGATCCTGATGTGGACCTGTCATTGTTGCTGTCGGAACCGTATCTCGATGCCGTCCGAGTCCGTTATCGAGATACTTTCTTCAAGCTCGGTTATCGTCCACTGACTGGCTGCGAGACGGGTTCGAAGGGATTCGAGCGACGACGCCTCTGGCAGGACAATTTCGAACCAGGATAACCCCCGGCCGCGGCGTGGCTCCGATTTATTGTGTCCGGTGTTCGCCGCGATGCGGTGGTGATACCGCCCGGCGGAGACGAAGACTGCGGTTTTCAACTCCGATTTCACTTCGAACCCGAGGGTATCGACGTAGCAGCGTTTGAACTCGTCCAGTGAGGACACCTCGAGGTGGAGATGTCCGATATCTGTTTCAGGCGGAGCCTGCGTCTCACCAGCAGCTACCGCAGCTATCTCGTTCACATCGAGTGGGTCATTTCCGAGTCGAATGCTACCATCATCGGCGACAGACCAGTCCGCCTCCGGGAAGTCCCGGTAGATCTCGACGCCGTTCCCCTCGGGGTCTGTAACGTAGAGCGCTTCACTGACCCGATGGTCGGCCGAACCATCGAGCTGCCAGTGCTCTCGGATTCGTTCGAGAGCATCCCCGAGTGCTCCACGGGAGGGCACCCTGAAGGCGATATGGAAGAGCCCGGTAGTCGGCCCAGGTCGTGCGTTGCTATCCGTGTGCTCCTCGAGGATGAGGAGAGGGTCCCCATCGACTCCGAGCACCGTGGTCGTGGGAGACTTGTCTAGCATACTGAGACCGACCACGCGCCGATAGAATTCGGTCATCTCCTCGCGGTCCGAGACAGTGAGTGCTGTCCGTCCGACACGTGCCCCCTGCGGGAGTCCGTTTGTGTCCATCGTCACGCGAAAGCGAGCACTGGTCGGTCGTCCGTGGTCTTCGGGTGAGAAGAGTTGGGGGAGATGTCCCTCCGGTCGACCAATCGATGTTCGAATTCGAGTGACGCGGTCAGCGCTTGGATCGCGGCTCTGTCGCCGAGTGCGTCCGTACCGTACAGCCGCGGGTTGCCGGTCGCATCGGTTCCGTTGTCTTTCGCCTTCGGTAGTTCCATTACATTAGCAGTTATGCTGGACACAAAATTATAAGATATGTAATATTAGGGAAATCAGGTGGCACCAACTCAACCACCGGTAATCGCCCCCGAGACAGACTCGGGGTGATGGGTGCTTTCTCTGGCGGGGCCGATCGCTCATTTCACACCCGGGAGTGATGGCACGCGTCTGAACTAAGTGCCACGAGAGCGCGTCGAACCGAGTACGTGGAGTAGCCGTTGGCGATACGCTGATTTGTATGACTGGAGTAGATCCCGTATGCCAATCGAGGAGAACGATGGGCTCCGACGGGTTCTCGAACTCAACACCGTTGCAGTCGTCGGAGCCTCGAGGTCATACGAGAAGTCCGCTCACATTATCCCCGCGTACCTGCAACGACACGGTTACGAAATCATACCGGTCAATCCCGCGGCAGACGAGATCTTCGGAAAACGAGCTTATGCTTCACTCCGCGACGTCCCCCGATCCATCGATATCGTCGAGATATTTCGACCGAGTGAGGAGGTCCCGAGCATCGTCGACCAAGTGGTAGCGCGTGAAGACGTTCAGGCCATCTGGATGCAGACCGGGATTCGGAACGAAGCGGCTGCAAGAACGGCAGAAGCAAACGGAGTAGACGTGGTTCAGGACCACTGTATGAAAGTCGAACACGGCAAGCTAATGCGTCATCCGATGGACTGAGCCGCCCAAGGTACTCGGTCAGGTCATCCTGTCACATCTCCCCGTAGACGGGAACCGCGGCACCGCTCGTTACGCTCGCAGTGTCGCTGCAGAGGAAAAGGACCACGCGTGCGATCTCGTCTGGCGTCGGCCAAGCGCTTGGGTCGGCATCGGGCACCATCTCCCGGTTCGCCAGCGTATCGATGACATCCGGCACGATCGCGTTTGCACGCACCGTCCCGAGGTTCTCCTCGGCAATCGTTTCGGTCAGCAGTCGGACGCCGGCTTTCGCTGCCCGATACGGACCATCGCCCTCACCACCTTCGAGCGAGGAACGGGAACTGACGCTCACCAGAGTCCCACCGGATTCGCGGAGATGTGGAATGGCATACTTCGAGGCGAGGAAAGTCGTCTTGAGGTTCACATCTATGAGGAAATCGAACGCATCGACGTCGGTCTCGTCGATCGGATTACCGCCTTCCCACGTGCCAACGAGCGTACAGAGTGCATCGAGGTGCCCGTGATCGTCGATGAGTGAGTCAAACACTTGTTCGACCGCGGGCTCTTCGGTGAAATCCCCCTGATAGAAATGGACGCGATCTGAAGCGAGGAGGTCAGCCGCTTCGCTGTCTTCCGGAGGATTACGGGCGCTCATACAGACGGTTGCACCGGCGTCGTGGAACTGTCTGACGGTGGCGGTGCCGAGTGAGCCACTCGCGCCCGTCACGAGGACGACTCGATCACCGAAATCGAATCGACTCGACATCAGTACACAGGACACCCCCGAGTGTGGTTCGGATTTGCCGCCGTGCCGTGACCGCTACTATACAGGGTCAAGTAGTTCACGCGATAGGGGCTGGGACGGACGGTACATCTGTTGGCACGAATCGACTGGATGAGGTGTCCCGTGTCACTACAGCATACACAAGAGTCGTCGAACCGAACTCTGCCCGACTCATCCCGCCGTGACCTGTACTGAGACGCCATAGAGTGCCTTTCTGGGGAAACTGAATAACGGTTTGGCGACGTCCTCGTCGGCGACTTTCGCTAGCGTTACCAGGTGATACCAACGCCCGGGAAATCATATTCCCATCCATCGCCTATGCAATACCACGATGACGGTAACTACGCCGGGGCTGCATCACGTGACCGCGATCGCAGGCGACCCAGAGCGTAATGCCTCGTTCTACGTAGAGACACTCGGCCTGCGATTCGTGAAGCGCACTGTCAACCACGACGACACGAAGACATACCACTTCTACTTCGGAGACGGTGAGGGGACTCCCGGGACGAACTTCACATTCTTCCCGTGGACCGACCGCGGCCGAAGAGGGGAGTTCGGTGCTGGACAGGCCCAGGCTACGGCGTACCTGATCGAACCGGACTCCCTCGAGTACTGGGTCGACCGACTCGAATCCAGAGGTGTAGACGTCGAACAGAGCCAACGGTTCGGTGAGGCGGTCCTTGCGTTCGAAGACCCTGACGGAATCGGTCTCGAACTCGTCGCTTCGGAGGCAGCGGCCGCTGCCGACGCGGAGCCGTGGGACGACAGCCCGATTCCAGCTGACCACCAACTCCGGGGGTTCCATAGCGTGACTCTGGCAGTCCCGGAGTTCGCGCCGACTGCGTCGGTTCTCACGAACGTGTTGGGCTATGAACTGGATGGTGAATCGGACGGGCGACGACGCTATCGCGCGGCTGGCGAGAACCCTGGATCGGTTATTGATCTCGTCGAGACGGACCTGGAGCGAGGACGGATGGGAATCGGAACAGTGCACCACGTCGCGTTCACGGTGACCGATGTGGAGGCGCAGGAACGCTGGCGAGATGCATTCTCCGACCACGGTCAGCACGTTACCGAAGTCATCGACCGGAAGTACTTCCAATCGATTTACTCTCGGGAACCCGGTGGCGTCCTCTTCGAGATGGCGACGACGAAGCCCGGGTTCACAGTGGACGAGAGCATCGACGAACTGGGTTCGAGGCTCACGCTACCGGAGTGGCTGGAGAACGAACGCGCGGAGATCGAGGCGCACCTTCCACCGTTTGATCACGAGTCTATCGGCTCTGGAGAGCACTGAAATAGCACGGGGGAAACGGTTTCTGTAGGAGTGAGAACCGACTGTCCGCGCGTTCACCGACAGTTCGGTCCCGGGGCTTGAATACACACTGTGTACGGCCGCAAAGTCATCCGTTGCTCTTGATCACTGCAACGAATCGAGTTCGAGTGTTGCGACGTTGTACCGTGGTTTCTATTTGATATTAAAAGATACAATCTGGAGCCGTCCTATGTGGTGGGACTAGTGGTCGGTCCTCAGTCGCTCGCGTTTTCGTAACCTGGTCGTCTCCTTCCTCGTCCGCCCAGTCGTGGAGTAACTCGGATGCGATAGCGTTGTAGCTCGTTGGCGTCACACCGGCGTCCTGCGTCCGCCAGAGTGCAGCTTCGCGTCCGAGGTCGTTGATTGCGCCCGAGGCGTCGAGCACTGCCTGAACGTCGTGGCCGTCTTTTGTGGCTTGTACAGCGGCGAAGGTTCGTCGAGTGCGACTCGGTCGCACTCTGTCTTTCACTCGCATACACGGGCCCTACTCGCTGACGGTGTCGGTACTCTCTAGTCGGTTGTCGATTGCTTTCGCCTCGAGAGTGGTTCCGATACTGGAAGACAGCAGCGCCAAGCCGAGCAGCAGGTCCGTCGGTACTGGCGGCCCACTTCCGAACAACGTGGGATACGTTGACGCATAGAGTAACGCAATCGCAAACACGAGCTTGATCGTCGCGCCTTGTTTCTTGCCGCCACTCGTCGGCCCACCAGAAATTACGCGAAGGACTGCTGGTCTTTCCGTGGACGGGGACGACGACAGTAGTCCGACACCGGTGAGGAGACCGATTGCGATCGGGAATCCGATCGCCGGATCTGTGACGTCTCGTAGAATTAACGCTGTGACACTTGCGAGCACTCCGAACCCGTGGAGGGGAGGTGAGAGCTTCTCCGAAACTGAAATCCAGTCAGGTCGGAAAAATCCGTCAGCAGTCATTATAGGATGCAGGACAGACGAGCGGTCGTCGGCAGCTACTCGACTTTACGTCGGAATCACTCCACAGTGCAATCCAGTTCGACCTGCGGCCGTTCCTCGTGGGGCCGGAGCCCTCAAACGAGCGCCGACCTGTACGGGTTACGACGTAAGGTATTCGCTTCACGGATGGTTTCCTAAGCGCCGTAATATGATTAATTTGATGAGTGGTGTAGGGAGGGACACCAGGTGTTCAACGGGTTAGTTAGGAGTGAATACCTCGGCGTGATCCCGCGCGAACGTAGCGAAACTCCCGGGCGGTTCGCCGGTGACTCGGTGCACGTCATTCGTGTTGAGGTCGGCGAGTCCATCCCCGAACGCGACTTGAAGCCCGACCATCGCATCTGCCAGCCACTCCGGACCACCGTCGTTTATAATCGCGCGCTTGGCTTCCGAGGGAGCCAGTTCCCGAAACGCCACCTCCGTACCGGTAGCCTCGGTAAGCGCTTGTGCCATGGCCTCGAACGTGATTGGTTCGGGGCCGGTGGGTTTGTATACCGCCCCACGATGCTCGTTATTACGGAGTACCGTGGCGACGAGTCGTGCGACGTCGCGCGTATCAACGACGTTGATTTTGGCGTCTGCCGGCGTAGCTCGACCGAACTGGCCCTCTGACCGAATCGTCTCTGCATCGTTCAGGAGGTTTTGCATATAGCTGACCGGGCGGATGAACGTGTAATCGAGGGACGACGCGGCTATTTCCTGTTCGACGCGTCCGTGCCACCGTGCGATGTCCCACGATGTATCGGGATCTGCTCCAGCAGCTGAAAGTTTGACGAGGTGTGTTATATCTGCACGTTCGGCAGCAGCGACGAAGTTCGACTGCATCTCGGCCATGTGCTTCACGTTCGGGGAGAGTAGAAACGCTTGGTCGGTTCCAGTGAGCGCGTTATCCAGCGTCTCCGGAGCCATGAAGTCCCCTTTGACAACCTCGACGTCCAAATTCTCGCTCCAACCGACGCGCTCTGGGCTCCGCGTCATCGCTCTCACGGATACGTCTGAATCAGCGAGTAATCGGACGACGACGGAGCCGATATTCCCGGTCGCGCCGGTGATGAGGACTGTTTGCACGAGTGTAATTATCGGATGGACCGCTAAAATATAGTACTGTCTCTCAGTTATCTGGCTGCGGATGAAAGGGAAGCTGGTCGGTGTCTACTAAGACTACAGTAGTGAACGGGTTTCCAATATCTGCGGGGACACCAGCGAAGGGGAGTCGTGTGTTCACGTGCAGAACGCTCCCGCTTCCAGCAGTCCTCACCACGCACTCACCTCGGAGAGATTCATAAGTACGTCAATACTGAGAGTAACAGCAGGGTTGCCTCTAGATATCTGGTTACATTATATTACCTGGTTCTAATACGAACCTATTTGTATCTTCAGCAATAAGATGACAGCAGACAATCTCGATGGCATCGATTAATTCCCGGGACGAGAAAGCACAGGAGGACAAAAGCCCGAACGCGTGTTCGGTTGTCGAAGCTGTGAACGAGATTGGATCAGAGTGGCGGCTGATTGTGCTCTACGATCTCGTCAATTCGGAAGAAAAGCGTTTCAACGAACTCAAGCGATCAACGGGTGCTAACTCTCGAACACTATCGCGTGTCGTTGAAGATCTCGAGGATGGCGGGCTCGTTGAGCGGCGTGTCGAGGATAAACCGATCGCCACCTACTACTCTCTCACCGATAGCGGTGCGTCGCTGTGCCCGGTGTTCGACGAGATCGAATGCTGGGCTGACGAACATCTATAGTTCGACTCCAGCAGCTGGATTGGCTGCAGGACAACGTACGCAAGTAGGGAACGATCTCTCGGGCCGAAGGGATGGTTGGTGGATTTCGCGTACTCGGTCATTCAACAGTCGACCACGAGATGCTGGCCGCTCGAGAAGGCCAAATTGAGCACGGGGAAATGGTGGTATCAAAACGCCATCATATTTGTTCGGTTCTGGCAGCGTGCTCTGTCAGGGGATTTTGATGTACGAGTAGCCGTCCGATTCGAGATTGGCCACCCCACCGATGCCGCTGGGGACGGTTCCGATACCATCAACGAGGTCGCCGGATGATATGTTCTGGGCGTTCATCGCGTTCCGACACGCTTTGAACTCAACACCGTGTTCCATCAATACACGAACACGGTCAGCAACATCTGAATCAGACCGGAGGTGTTGTACGCCACCGCCGTTAGCGATGAGCACGACTGAGTCCACGTCAGCGGTCTCATCACCCAACAGGTTGGATACGTTCGCAAGCGCTTCTGCTCCATCTACACTCTGGCTGCTGGACAGGTGGAACACGATATCCATCGCTATCACTCACTCCGGCCTATAGACCGTTAAATACGGTAGTAACGGGAGGAAAACCAGGTGGGATGCACTATTTTACGTCACTCAGTAGCATACAGCAGGCCGAGAGCCTGTCGTGAGCGACGCTGGTTTCCTTGACCACATATAGTAACAGGCCCGTCACCAGGTCACCCACATATCACATAAATTTCATTAATTCCGTCTTCCAATACGTCGGTGGAGAGGACTCAATTCCGGACCCAAATCTCAAAGAGATCTATGGAAAGAGAAGATACGCCAGCGCTAACCCGCCATATCGATAGTCAGGAGTCGATCGAAGCTATTGTTGCCGAGGCTATCGCCGATATAGAAAATACTCATCCAGCGAAGATAGAGCCGATATATGAATCGATTGATATTGGAGCAGTAGATGCGCTGCTGCGTTCCGCGGACGCCCAGGTGTTGGTAGAGTTCGAACACGACGATCTCGTCGTGAATATCATCGGCAGGAGCCGAGTAGAGGTTTTCAATTGAATTCGAGAGATGGCGGTGCGGAAGAGCCGTACCTGAATCCCTTCTGCAAGAGTTACAAATCATCAGTTCGCTCGCCGAGAGGGACCGCGAATTGCCGACTCGACATTTGTTGATAGATCGCGTGTGAGGGAATATCAGATGGTCTCAGAACTACTCGATGTTCCAAATAGGACTCGTGAAGAGTCACAGGAGGTCAGTACACTAGAGCTATTCTTCGATCTGGTGTTCGTGTTTGGATTCATCCAGGTTGTAGATTTTCTATCAGCTAATCTAACTTGGGAAGGGATGGCTCGTGGTATAGCGTTGCTGGGAGTGCTCTGGTGGGCGTGGGTAACCTACTCCTGGTTGACGGACGCCATACCTGCCGCAGAGACCCTCGCTGGGCGGCTCGTCATTCTCACTGCGACAACAAGTATGTTCGTCGTTGCAGTAGCCGTCCCGGGAGCTTTTGACGGCCACGCATTACTCTTCAGTCTCGCGTATTTCGTGGTTCGAGTCCTACATATAGGCTTGTATATCCTCGGTACTGAACCGGAGACTCAACAGGGTGTTCGACGACTGGCACCTGGATTTCTCGGTGGGCCAGCACTTTTAATCGTTGCCAGCTTTCTCAACGGGGCTGCCCAGGGAGCACTCTGGGCCAGTGCGCTTGCGATCGACTACGGTGTGCCGTACATCCGCGGGAATGAAGGCTTCTACATCGATGCTCAGCACTTCGTCGAACGGTATCGCCTCATAATCATCGTCGCGCTCGGAGAGATACTGATTAAGATGGGGTTCAGTGCAACAGAACTGAGCTTGGATCCGGCCCAAATCCTCGGTATCGTGCTCGGAATGGGGTTCGTTATCACGCTTTGGTGGCTGTACTTTGACTATCTCGTTTCGGCGGCAGAACGGCGACTCGCAGATACAGAAGGACACGAGCGTGCGCTTCGAGCGCTCGTCTCCTATAGCTACATCCATTTTCTCATCGTTTGTGGAATCATCTTCACTGCTCTCGGTATCAGAGAGGCTATTTCTCATCTCGGGAGTGCCCTGGAGATGCTCCCGACGGTTGCCCTATACGGCGGTGGAGCGCTCTTCTTATTCGGCCGTGGCGAATTTCAGCGGCGTGAAACTGCTCAAATACCCGCACCCGGGCTGGTAGTTGCGGCCGTCATTGTTCTCTTGATTCCGATCGGCGCTCGACTCCAAGCACTGACCGCCTTGGGGTTCGTAGTCATATCATTCGCCACCCTCCTGACGTACGAAGTAACGGATCATAGACTCCTGAGAACTCAGTAAAAAGTGCTCGAAAGATTACACTCAGTTCGCCACGCAGTCGGTGACTTTCCTCGGCATAAACACGCACCGGTCCCAGTGTCGTTGAGTCCGGGACAGAGTGCTCTGACAGCCTCCAGCCGTCGATCCCCCTTGCCGAACTTGGAACGACCGGTCGCTTTTCTGTTGTTCAAACGAATATTCGGAGTGAACCGGACAGCCCTGATATTGGCTGTGACCTACACAAGAGGAATTGGCGACCATGGCTAAGCATTCACAGTACGCCCGTTACTACCTCATTACGGTCGTAGGAACGATCGTCGTTTTCACCCTCGCATATGACTACGGGATGACTACCTTAGAAAACCGGCCTCAGCCGCTTGTAAACTCTTTCCAGGTCGTCTTTCAGACGTTTACAACCGTCGGATACGGAGAGGATGCACCGTGGACGAGCCCCATAATGAACGTACTTGTTATGGGTATGCAAGTAACTGGTATTCTTCTCATTTTCGCTGCCCTCCCCGTGTTCGTTATCCCGCTGATTGAGGATGTTCTCGCGACGGACCCCCCAACTGCCGTTGATGACGTTCACGGACACGTCATCCTCTGTTCGTACACACGAAAGAGCGATGCGTTGATTTCTGAGCTCAGTGAACACGACGTTGATTACGTCATCGTGGAGTCGGACCGGGAGACTGCCGTATTATTGTACGAACAGGGCCACTCTGTCGTGTACGGCGACCCCGAAGTAACCGAGACACTCCGGAAGGCTCAGGTCGACACCGCGACAGCCGTAGTGGCTGATGCATCCGACGAGGTGAACGTTAGCATCGTTCTCGCAGCAGAGGAGGCGACAGACGAGATATACACGATCAGCATCATCGAAGATTACGACCTCGCCGACTACCACCGCCATGCCGGTGCTGACCGGGTCTTTTCGCCGAATCAATTGCTCGGCGAACGGCTCGTAGACAAGGCGACGACGATGGAGCCGATGAACTTGGACGATGTCGTTGAACTCTCTGAAGAGTTCGAAATCGTCGAAGTCCCCATCCAGCCTCGGAGTGGACTCGTCGGCGAGACACTCTCCGAAAACCAGGTCGCCGAGCGGACCGGTGCGGCTCTACTCGGGGCGTGGATCGGGGGCGAATTTACGAGCCCAATTCCACCGGAAACGGTTCTCGACGGACAAACGATCCTGCTCGCCGTTGGTCGTAAACCACAACTAGACCGGCTCAAGCAGCTGGGCAATTCGGGAATCCACCGACCCGTTCACGGTCACCACAGCGTCGTGGTTGCCGGGATGGGCGAGGTAGGGTCGGCAGTCACGGACGCGCTGGCACGCGCCGAGATAGAGCCGACAACACTGGATATCGAGGACAAGCCGAGTGTCGATGTCACGTGTAATGCGACGAACCCCGAGGCGCTCCTCGACGCGAATATCGAAACGGCACAGACTGTGATCCTCGCGTTGCCAGACGACACTGATGCGGTGTTTGCCACACTTCTCGTTCGGAGACTCAACCCCGAAGTGAAAATCATCGCTCGGGCGAACGAAGCCGATAGTATTCCCAAGCTGTACCGGGCCGGTGCTGACTACGTGCTGGCGCTTGCGACGGTCACTGGAGAGATGATTGCTGGAGAGATCCTCCCTGCTGGGGGACCTCTCTCACCTTCCGAGCGGGTGCAGATCGTCCACAGGGAGGCCCCAAAGCTTGCCGGGCAGACACTCGCCGAGTCGAGAGTGCGCACGCGAACCGGAGTGACAGTTGTTGCCGTCGAGCGCGACGGCGAGATAATCTCGGGGATCGATCCGTCATTCACCGTACGCGAGAACGATGCGTTACTCATTAGCGGGACACAGGAAGAGATCGAGCAATTCAGCGAATTCACCAAGTGACTCCTGCCCCGCTGCAGAACAACTACGTCATTTGCAGGCAATTGACATCCCGCGATACTACGTGCCTCGGACGTGCTACCGGATACGCACGAAGCGATACAGACAGTCCGAACACGCGGACATTTCCCGCTGATGCTCTCGGTTCACAGGACCAGCTCTAATTTCAAACGTGTTCTATCGAATCATAAGGGGCAGATACGTCGGTTTCAGGGGTCGAGACCGAGGATGTCACGTGCCTCATCGGGGGTCGCGACATCCCGCCCGAGCTCGTCCGCGATACGGACGACTCGTTCAACGAGTTGAGCGTTACTCGTGGCGAGCTCTCCCTCGCGGTAGTAGACGTTGTCCTCAAGACCGACGCGGACGTGGCCGCCGAGTAGCGTCCCCATTGTCGCGAACGGTAACTGGTGACGGCCGAACCCGAGCGTATTGAACAGCGCGCCCTCGGGGAGGTTGTCGATCGCGTTCAGAAAGTTCCGCGGCCGCGGCGGTGTCAGCGTTCCGGGTCCGAAGATGAGCGTCGTATAGACGGGGTCGGCGAGGTCGCGCCGGTCGAGCAGCCCGTGGACCTCGTTCAGGTGGCCGTCATTGAAGACCTCGAGTTCGGGTTTGATACCACGATCGCGCATCTCGTCGTGCAACGAGTCAACCAGCCCGCGTGTGTTCTCACTGGTGAGATGGTCGTAGCGGTTGAGCGGCCCCATGTCGAGAGATGCCATTTCCGGGGGCGGATCGGTCCGCAAAGGGAGGTGACGGTCCGCATCGGGTGCGCCCGTTCCCCCGGTCGAGTGCTGGATAATCACGTCGTCGGCGTGTCGGCGGATCTCGTCGTCGATTTCCTGGAACCGTTCGGTCGCGAAGCTGCGCTCGCCGTTCGGCTCACGGGCGTGCAGGTGGACGACCGAAGCGCCGGCGGCCTCGGCGGCGGCGGCCGCGCGCCCGATCTCTTTCGGGGTCTCGGGGAGGTTCGGGTTCGCCTCCTTCCCGTGGACACCACCGGTCAGCGCCGCGGTGACGACGAGCGGCGTGCCGGCAAGGTAGCTCTCGTAAGTCACGGTGTCAAGTCCTCGGTATTCTCACGGTAGATTTCGCAGTGGACCGCGTGATCGAGACCGTACCGGTCGTTGCAGATATCCGCTCTCATCGCCTGGACGAACTGGTCTGTAGCGGTGCAGTATGCCCGAGGCTGGTCGAACTGCTCACCATCCGACTCACTCCGGTATTCCAGATACGAGCAAGTCATAGTCTCCCTTCTCAGGGGTGCTGCATAACGATTCTGCGACATCCCCGTCAGGGAGTTACACCTGTGTTACCTGACCACGACGAAAACGGGAAGCGACGTCTGGATTCACTGCCCGCAGGCCCACACTGACGACGTCGGGACTTCATCACTGCCAGTCGTGACGAACTGGCGAAAAAGGTCGAGGGGCGACGCCGTTATGATTCGTCAGGCAATAGGCCCGAACCCGTCGCCGATCTCGTCGAATCCGAGCACCTTGGCCGGGAATTGGACTCGACAACAGTCGATAGCCAGGCTTCTAAACGGCTAACTTGAATCGGCTTGCGTGAGGTCACAGCGGCCCATCAGACTCGGATGAGAACTCCTCGTCCCAGTCTCTGGCCCACTCCTCTAATGCCCCTAACGCTTCGTTTAGTTCTTGCCCCTTCGTGGTGAGACCGTAGTAGACAGCTATCGGGGCATCTTCCTCCACTCGCCGGTCGACGATATCGCTCTCGACTAACGTATCGAGCGCATCCGAGAGGGTCTTCGAGCGCGCACCGGTTGAACGTTTGAGTTCGTTAAACCGCTGTTCGCCGTCTTTGAGGGCGTGTATCACGTTCACCCGCCATGGAGTGCCGATCTGGTCGATGGTACTGACGATTGGACATGCCGAATCGTTCTGCTGTTCGATATCCTCCTGTCTGGACTCTGACTCCGCACACATAATCAATCGGGCCTCGGAATAGCACAACCAGTCGTTGTCTCGGGATACGATTCGACCCCAGCGTACCGGACAAGCTCCGCCCCCAAGGTGTCTATCCGCTCGGCCAGGTGCTCGTCGGTGAGGCGGCCATCTTGGAACTTCTCGTGGGCTCTGGGAATCGCAACTCCACTGGGTAGCACCCAAGCACTCAGTTCTCGGGAGACTGATTGGAGGTGTTCCAGGGCCGGCGTCGGGAAGTCACCCCCTCCGACAACCAACAGTCCGACGGTCTTTCCCTCGAACTCGTCGAACCCACAGTAGTCAACCGCGGTTTTCAGCGGCGAAGCGTAGGAACCGTGGTATATCGGTGAACCAAGCAGGACGCTATCGGCCTCGCCGATCCGGTCGCGGAGTTCCGGAGCATCACCGGCGTCGCTGTGATCCGGGTCAAACAGCGGGAGGTCCAGACTGGCAACCTCGACGAAATCAGTCGTCGCTCCACGGTCTTCAGCCGCGTCTAGCGCCTTGGAAAGCGCTCGATGAGTATGACTACTGTCGCGTTGACTGCCGCACAGGGCGACTATATGTTCATCTCCTTTTAATTTCATAGCTGGGAACAAGCAAGGCACTGCACCCAGATAACCTCTCGGTGGAAGTGTTTCCAGTAAAGTATCTGATGTTATCGACGGTCGGCTGTCGGAACGAGTGACGGCGATGAGAGGAGTGGTCACAGGGCACACCGAGAAGGTAGTGATGTCGAATGGGGTGATTCGAAGAAGCGAACTCCGTTCTGGGGTTCATCATTGGCCCGACTAGTCGAGCCGTCTCCAGAAACTCACCTACCGTCAGGTGCGCTTTTTTGCGTTACTGCTAGTTTCTCGTCGACTGTGAACGTCAGATCCTCGTTGACGTCCGGAATCGCGACCTCGATACGTATGGGGTCGGTTTCATCAATGGTGAGTGCTGCCGCGTCGACGATAAAGCCGAGCCCCCACATCGGGGTCGCCTCGACGTCGAGTCCGGCGTCTCGGAGTCGGATTGCGACCATCGTGTCGTTCAACAGCACGACACCGACGGGGACGAAGCTGTAGAAGCTACACCGATTGCAGTTGACGGAAGTAATGGCTGGGTGGTCACTAGCGAAATACTCGTCGTACCGTTCGAACTGCTCTACCACCCCGACACAGGCCCCTTGCTCCTGAACAGACCTGGTCAGTTCCCTCTCGACTCGTCCCGCACAAAACGGACAGATGCCGTCGAGTGCACAGGCCCAGATGTCCCGGGTTCGGCGATCGAATGCAGCGACGATTGCATCGGGCTCGCGATCTGCCGTACCACCCGGGTCGAACGGCCACTCCAGGATACGGTTACTGCAGTCAGTGCATCGGATTCGAGCGATGCAGTCAGTATCGTACTCGAACGTCAGCGTCCCGCCACACTCCCCGCAGGCTTCATCGAGACTCACCGGCCCAATGCTCGTCTCCTTGTGGAAGACGCCGCTCTGGATGGCGTCGAGTACACGATGCCCGGGGTACTGGAGTTCGTATCCACGCTCGGTCTTCGTCACGAAGTGGTCTTGCAACTGTTCTAGATGGTAGTTGAAACTACCCGAATCCCGCTCCCCCACGGCTTTCCGGAGTTCGGAGAACGATAGTCTATAATCCCGGGCATCCCACAGCGCGAGGAGGATCTCCAATCTGAGGTCGTGGCTCAGGACTTTGAAGGCTGACTCCGCGTCAGCGGCAGTTTCGGCTCTGCGAGAAGAGTCATCAGTCATATCGCCGAGTGGTTTCCGCGCTTGCAAAAAACTATGCCGCTCAGGGGCCAGCAGCGACGATCCAAAACATCCAGGTAGGACCTGTCTCGAGCCGCGGCAGAAGGCGGTGCCTCTGCAATTGCTGACTGACCGCCACCAACGGATGGACTCCAAGGTCCGTTCCGAGGACGGGAGTCACCGCCAGCGTCGCTCCGGTTCGGGTACCTTTCCATCCCACGATGGGGCCCACCTGTATCCACTATCGTTGGGGTCCCATCGAAAAGACCGCGGAGCCGTCAGTGGTGTCGCCTCTATGACCGAGGACCCGATCCGGACGGAACCTCCTCCCCCCAGTCCTGGGCCCACTCGTCGAGTGCCTCGAGTGCCTCGAGAAGTTCGTCGCCCTTGGTGGTGAGGTCGTAGTAGACGGCGATCGGAGCATCTTCCTCCATACGCCGGCCGACGACGTCGTTGTCGACGAGCTCGTCGAGGACGTCCGAGAGGGTCTTCGAGCGCGCGCCTGTCGCACGCTTGAGTTCGTTGAACCGTTTCTCCCCGTCTCGCAGGGCGTGGATGACGTTCATCCGCCATGGGGTGCCGATCTGGTCGATCGCGTTGATGACTGGGCAGGCCGATGCGTTCTCTTGCTCGATCTCTTTCCGTCGGGAGTCGTTTTGAGCAGACATGGTCAGGTGGTCGTACGAGGGGCGGTCATTTCACAGCGCGAATCGATACCAGCGTAGTCGACGGACCGGGTCGTTCCGGTCCGTTCACCGACTTTCTCGAGGACTGCGTCGAGGGAACGATGTGCCCGTCGGCTATCGTGGCCCCTCCACAGGGCGCAGCATCGTGTTCGTCCTCGGGTGACGCCATCGCTGAGAGAATACACGGGGAGAGATCTGATAAGTTCTCGGCGAAGTGAGTTAAAGTAACACTCCTGATAATTCTGCTCGTTATCCTCGGAAGCTCTGACCGCCGGCGGAACGAGTGGACCGTCCATACGACCCGACTATTACGGCAGTTCAGGCCGGCTGTCAGGTGTTCAGGTTCACCACCCCGAGTGCGGCCGTACCGAAGACGGCCGCGCCACTCGCGATCAGCAACGAGCCCCGATAGCCGACGGCACCGGCAACGAACGTGAACAGGACGGGTCCAGCTACCTGACTGACGCCTATCGTGGTCGTCTGGAGACTCATCACGCCCGCACGGACGTGGTCGGGGGCGATTGCGCTGACGCTTCCGAACAGCGTCGGCGTGACGAGCCCGCTCCCGACGCCGAACACGCACAGAGAGAAGACGAGGATTGCGAACGATGGCGCGAAAGCGACGCCGAGGAGACCCAGGGCATAGCACGTGAAGCCGGTCCCGAGCAGTGTCGTCACCGACGCACGGACGGTCAGCTTCCCGTTCTGTGTCGAGACGATGCCGGTCACCAGGAGGACCGTACTCGTGACGGCACCGACTGCAGCAGCGGAGAGCTCGAACGTCTCCGAGAGATAGAACGGCAGGACCGTGTAGAGACCGCCGAAGAGAAGTGTGAACGAGAGGAACATCACACCGTAGAGTCCAACAGCTCGATGGGTCGGAATTACCGCCAGTGCCTCCCGAACGTATCCTCGGTCGGTCGTCGACGCCGACGACGCTGCCCCGTCAAGCGCGAAGAAAACGATCCCCGCGACAGGCAGTGCAAGGCCGTACACGAGGAACGGCGCGTTCCACGCGCGGGCGGCGAGAAAACCACCGACGACGGGATAGATAGCAGTCCCCAAGGACAGCATCGCCGACGTCACGCCCATCACCGAGTCGTGCTGTGGGCCCTCGTACCGGTCACCGACGACGGTCATCGCCAAGGCAGAGAGGATGCTCCCGGCGGCACAACCTTGGAGAACTCGAAGTCCCAACGCGAGCGTGAAGTCGTTGGTGAACGCGATTGCGGTGCCGGCGGTCCCGAACACGACGAGACAGCCAGAGAGCACGTATCGTCGACTATATCGATCAGCGAGGGCACCGATCACCGGCCCGAGCAGTATTCCCGGGACCGCGTACGCCGTGATGAAGGATCCGGCTTGGGGAGCCGAGACACCGAACGTCGACTGGATCTGCGGGAGCGCGGGACTGATGAGCGGGACGTCAAGCGGTGTCATCAGGGTGGCGGCGAGGATGGCGAACAGCGTCGGCGACCGCCACGGAACGCCGACTGTGGACGTGGTGCTCGTCGATGTCCCGGTCGTTCCCATCCGTCTCAGAGCCCCACGCCGACGGCGAACGGCCACGAGAGCGTCGAGAGCGCCAGGAAGACCAGTGCGCTGCCGACCAGGCCGACGTTCTTCAGGAAGTGGATCTGTTCGTTCTGACGGTCCTGTCCCTCCATCGTCCAGAAGTCGTGCATGATGACCGTAATCGGGGCGAGGAAGCCGACCACCGCAATAGCACCGAGCGCAGGATAGATACCGGCGAGAACCGCCAGTGCACCGGCGACGAGTCCGAAGCTCCCGACCGGGACGGTGATCGATGCGAGTGGTGCCCCTTTGCTCTTCGCGTACCCGACGGAGGATTCCAGATCGAGCAGATTCCCCAGCGCGAGGTAGCCGATGACGAGCGCGAACAGTGCCCGGCCGAGCAGGAACGCCGTCCCGGACACCGCGGAGGAGAACGCCATCAGCTCTCACCTCCGAGATAACTGCGCGGAGGGTTGGTCGTCGCCTCGCTTCCGATTGTCGTGTAGCGGATGTCTAATATCGACATCGTTGCGAGTGAGGATACCGGCCAGCTACAGATATATTTCAGGCAAATTATACGACACCAGGTGTGCTGCAGTATACCGGTTTGAGAGGCTATCTATGGAGATATCACGAACCTATCGGTCGCCGTCGAGTGAGTCATACCAGTACCCGACAGGACTCATAGAGCCGTGACAGTGCGCCCAGAGAGCCCACAAGCGAACAAGAAGATGCGAACGGCTACTTCGAAGGAACCGCAGAGAGCGCTGTCGGGACATTCTGTCGCTTGACAAGGATGAACCCAGTGAAGACCACGGCGACCCTGACGACAGTGAGGGTCGTGATTCGCTCGTTGAGGTAGATGTTTCCCGCGATTGCGGTCGAGATCGGGTGTGCGTAGTAGGCGAGAGCCGTCTTCGTCGCACCGATGTTCTCCAGCAGCTCGAAATGAACTCCGGAGAGTAAAGCGGTAGCCAGGACCCCGCCACCAACCAGCGACCCCACATCCGGAAGACATCCATCGTTGAACTCTCTTCCTGGGAAGTATGCTTGATGACGGTCGTGACAGAGTCCGGGATTTCCCGACGTGAGACAAGGACTGTCCGGAACTCTGTCAGTCCCTCGGCCGTCGGGGGGCGGCCGTACAGCGATAGGAAGACGGTCTCTTCATTAGTCGACTCTTCGGTCACTTCCGCGATTGGGTACCCTCGGGTAGCGAGGGAACCGATCGTACCGACTACCTGGGAGACCTGTCTCGCCGACCGCGATGCCGTCCAACCCCTCGCTGACCGGCCCGGTCATTTGTGTGCCCGTCCTGTGGCCGTTCAATCGTCCGTTACAACCCGAAGCGCTCGTCTATTGGCCGTCACTCGGGTCTGGGCCGTCGAATATCGCCTTTCCTTTGCCGGCATTCCGACGTCGGGAGAGCCGAATCGATGGCATGTAATGTTCAGTCAGACTATACCCCACCGGGGTTCCTCTGCTATACTGGGCAACTCCAAGAATGACTCACGGACACGCCGCACACGGCTTTAGGGGAAATCCCTGGAAAGAGTTTCAGAGCACGGGCCGTCCCCATCGGACGAGCAACAGGGTCCCCAAACCAGCGACTAGAGCGAAGAGAACGTTCTCCGTGGCGCGAGCGACGAGAACCACGACGATTCCGGCGACCCACTCGGATGGCCCGCCTTCGAGGAGGCGAATCGTGAGGATAGAGACGACGATTCCACCCGGGAGAGCATCGAGCGCGTCTCGAGTTGATTGCCCCGGATCAATTCGATCAATCGCCCAGAACCCACCGGCCTTCGTCGCAAACGTGACGATGCTCATCCCGAACACCACCATCACTGCGGCCGGGGAGACCTCAGCGACCATCCTGGATCACCTCGATCAAACATGCGGCGACTCCACCAGCCAGAATGTACCACCGGCCCGGAAGAATCGTCTCGACTGTTACCGCGGCGACGGCAGCGAGAGCCCACGGGGCCAGCGAAGTGCGTCCATCCCAGAACCCGACGAGGAGCGCGAGGAAGATCGCAGTCAGGACGAACCCTAGTCCGTAGGTTTCCGGGTTAGCGATACGACCACCCGCAACTGCGCCGATGGCAGTGGCCAGCACCCAGAAGACCCAGATCGCGAGCCCGCTTCCCAAAAGAAACGCGCCACGGCCGGTGCCTTCTCTGAGATCTTCGATCGTCAGCGCCCAATTTTCGTCAGCCATGAAAAACAGGCTCACATAGGCTTGCCGGGACGAGAGACGCGTGAACCACTGTCGCAACGACGCTCCCATGAGCAGATACCGAAGGTTGACCACGAAGGTCGTTCCGATGACGGCGACGGCGGGGATCGGCCAGTCCCAGAGTCCAACGGCGATCAGTTGTGCTGCGCCGGCCAGGACGGTCGCGCTCATCAGGACTGCCGTGGTGACACTCAGTCCGGCCTCACGTGCGATGACGCCGAATATGAGTCCGTAGCCACCGACGCCGAGCGCAACGGGGACACACGAGAGGAATCCCGATACTGCGCCGCTCCGGGAGAAACGTAGTTCCTCGCCGTCTCCAGGCACCGACGCCTCGTCACTATCCTGTCCCGTCATAGCAACTGTATCAGCGTCTTCGCGAGACATCCTCTGGTCTCGTCACCACCACGATCTGTGCCTTGTCCAGAGACGCCGACCAGAAGCGAAATTGCGTTTCATCGGCCCTCCGAAGAACTCATCCAGAGGTATCCGTTCCCGCGTTTTTCGCTCCGGATATCACCGTCGTCAACGAGTGATTCGAGCACCTGACACGTCTCGCCGTAGTTGAGGTCGTAGGCCTCTGCGACCTCCTGGGTCGCGACGGTATCGTATCGATCGATGAACTCTCGAATCTCCGGTAGTTCGGCGCGTTCTAGCGACGGTGCGACTGCACGCAGTTCAGCGTCTAACCGCTCGAATGGTTGGAATCCCGATACACGACGGTCACCGTCCGGACCGTCGACGTGATACGTCGGGAAGGCACGAACACCGGACTCCCGGGCCTTCGCGAGATCCTCTTGAAACTCCGCTCGGGCGCTGCCGTCGTCCACAGCCGTTTCGAACGCAGAAACATCCAGTCCGACTGACCTGGCGATTTCTAGTTGCTCATCTCGACGATTGACGTTCCGAACCTCCGTCGCGTACGCCTCCCGGAGTCGCCGTAGATATCGTTGGCCCTTGTCACGACTTTGCTGTCGCGCAGCAACGTATGCGATGCTTGCGGGGTAGGTCGACTGCGCCGGGTCCTCGTCGAATATGGTGGTATCGACCGGCATCCCGTGGTGTTCGGAGGCCTCTTGCCAGTGTGGGCCGACCTCGCCCGGTTCGGAGATATCGTTCGCCGCATCGTAGAAGTCGTCGAAGTCCTCGATGAGTCCGCCCATCACGAACCGCAGTTCGATCTGGTCCCCGTACACTGTCTGCAGGTGTCTGATGATCGGTTCTGACCCCCAACACCAAGTGCACATCGGATCGGTGAACTGGGTCAGTGTGACCGTCGCGTCTGTCGCTTCTGTCATACACGTCCACTTGCGAATCCGTCTCGAATATATCTCAGACAACATATACTAAATCAGGTTTTCTTCGGAATACCGCGGTAGACCGCTGGGGGATTATATAACCGCTGCTACCGAATTGAGACCCAGTAAAAAACATTAGTATCAAAATATTAAGATATGTTCTCACCTGTAGGGGTTCCGATTGACTGACGAGCAACGACAGTTCCGCAACGAGGCACGGGAATTCGCACAGAGTATCGTCGAACTGCTGATAGACGAGTTGGACCCGATCGAGGGGCGAACGGGTGACTCGGATGTTGCAGCCATCGTGTGTTGTGCTCAGAGGTGTCTGGTACAGTACTTCCAGGTGACCACGCTGGTGCTCGGGACCACCCTACAACGACGACGCTGACGCACGCGAACAGGTTGTCCAGAGGACCGAGCACCAGTGCGACGACGAACAGGTTCACGACGCCGTAGATTAGACAGCCAGTCCGCACCGAATACGCACCGACGGCCGTGCCCGTCATCGCGCAGTGTGTACAGCACCGAGACCGGCGGAACGGGGAGTACCGCTATCGCCAGCACCACCCAGAGTCTGTTTCCGAGCGGTTCATCGACATAGAGTGTCAAGGGGAATTGCCGGAACGAGCGAGTCCGGATCATCGCTGTCCCGCCAGTACATCCGGAACAGTCTGCAGTCGTGTTCAGGGGTGAGCAGCATCGTCCACCTCCGGGAGTTCGCCCGTCGGGATTGCACCGGTTGCAGACCGACTCAGACGCGGTCAGCCGTCGACCGAGACGGGGGGAATCGTCCCACCGAGTCGGTCGCGGTCGTGCGCTGCTGACCAGTCGGTGTCCGGCCCGACCGGAACGAATCCGGTCGGATTGATCTCCTCGTGGCTCCGGTAGTAGTGCTCTTTCACGTGCTCGGACACACACGTCTCCCGGACACCCGGGAGCTGGTAGATGTCACGGGCGTACGGCCAGAGGTTCTCGAAGTCGACGAGCCGCTGCACGTTGCACTTGAAGTGCGTGTAGTAGACCGAGTCGAACCGGAAGAGCGTGGGGAAGAGGAAGACATCAGCGAGTGTCAGCTGATCGCCGGTCAGGAAACGGCGATCCTGGAGGACATCGTCCCACCTCTCCAAGCCGTCGAAGAGCGTCTCGACGGCTCGCTCGTACTCCACCTGCGTCTCTGCGAACCCAGCCTCGTACACCCCGAGGTTGATGTCGTCGTGGACTTCGCCGATGATCGAATCGATCCGATCCTGTTTCGCCTCGGGATACAACTCGACATCGCGCGACCCGAGCGAACCGAACGCTCGGTCCAGCATCCGGGCGATATCCGCTGATTCGTTGTTGACGATGGTCTCCGTCTCCGTGTCGTACAGGACCGGTACCGTCACCCGACCGGTATAGGCGGGATCGGCCGTCGTGTACACATCGCGGAGATACTCGAACCCGTGCACCGAATCCGGCGTACAACGGTCCTTCGAGGGTGTGAACTCCCAGCCATCGTCCCGCCGCACTGGGTCGACGATATCTACCGAGATCTCGTCGTCGAGTCCCTTCAGAGTGCGGACGAGAGCAGCTCGGTGTGCCCACGGGCAAGCACGGGAGATGTACAGGTGGTAACGGTCCGACTCAGCCACGTACTTCGCGTTGGGGTGTTCGGACCGGTCCCTAATCCAGTCATCGAACCCCTGGCTGTCGTGTCCCCGTTCGGGGCCGGTGACCCACTCCCCATCGATGAGCTTGCCCATATTACTCGCCTCCGGGAACAATCGCACTCTGACGGCCGATACCCACGTTGGCGATTCGATCGCGCATCGTAACTCAGCGTTGAGCGTCGACCACATAATATCTCAGGCGAGATACAGGAGATCAGGTATAGCTGACCGTATCTGGGATCATACGGTTTCGCGCGGCTTTCCGTAATTGACGTACAGCAACCGCGACAGCCCGCTTACCCGTCGACACCGATGGTCTCGAATCTCGCTCCTCCGACTGCCCTCTCGGCCACGCGGATTATCGAGTTGGGGAAAGCCACGTAGCACTTCCGTCGCCGTCGGATGGAGGAAGATGCTCCGATCGCCGTCTACTACGGCCTCACCACGAAGGGAGAGGAGCTACGCGCTGGCGGAACTCGACGAGTGGGCCAGGAACTGGGGCGAAGAGGTCCCGACGGGGCCGCGCCCGGAGAACCGGACTGTCGGCGGGAACTGACCGCCGGTCGCGGCTGCCGACCGCTCACTGCTCCGACGCCGGCGTGCCCCCGACCGCCTGTGTGAGCACGCCCACCGAGACGAGCAGGCCCACGAGCAGCAACACCAGTCCGACGGTCGATTCCAGCGGCTGGTAGAGGAGCCAGCCGACGCCGACGTTCACCCCCGAGAGCAGACAGGGGTAGAGAACGCGAAGGAGGGACATCGGTGATCGGAAGGTCGAACGCCACCACTAAAGGCGCTGTCAACGCTCAAACGCCGACTGAGCTTGCGAGTGGCTACCAACCGGTACGTAGCGGTGCGGCCGTCCTCGGGCGCGTGTCTCGCCGCCATCCCCGCCTCGACGGCCGTGGCGGCGCGGCCGACGCGGAACGCGAGCGCCGACGCCCCGTTCACTCGGTCGAGGATCGATCGGTACGTCGAGTCGGACAGCCGGGACAGACCGCGATGACGTTGTCCCCGCGGACGAAGAACGCGAGGCCGTCGTGGGTCCGGTAGAAGTGGCTCGCGAGCGTGTGGGAGGTCGACGAGAGGGACAGAGACTGTCCGTATGCGTCGTCTTCGTCCGTATACTCGCCGGTGACGTCGAAGTGTGCGACGTCCGGCCGGTTCGGGCCCGGGGTCGCGCTCCCGCGACAGACACCGCGTCGCGCGTCGTCCTGTGCGTTCCCGACTCACTGGAGCGTCCGGAGGGCCATCTCGGGCCGGGGCGCAGGCGTCGCCGTCCACGGCCCGTAGTTGTCGAGTCGGGAGAGTGTCGCCTGGATCATCGCGGCCGGAGCGGCGGGGTCGGTCTCTCGGCGGTTCGCGCGACGGCGGCGTCCACAGGCCGGCCCGCGCGTCCGGGAGCCCGCGGCCCCGTTGCGCGTACTTCGCGAGGACGTCCGCCTCGAAGTGGACCGGATCGCCGACCGCCTCGAAGAGGCCGGTGTACGCCGTCGTGTCGACGACGCCGGCCCAGATCGCGGCGAACCTCGGGGCGAGCTTCGTCCGGTTCAGGTGGTGGAGGTCCCGTCGGCCGACTCGCGTGGGGGAGCGAAGTCGACACCGGTGAGTTCGATCCGGGCACCGCCGGCGTCGCTCTCGGTCACGACGACCTCCCAGCCGTGTGCCTCGGCGATCCGCTTGACGATCGCGAGTCCGAACCCGGTCCCGTCACTCGCCGTCGTGAACCCGGGCTCGAACACCGCGTCGCGCCGGTCGGCGTCGATACCCGGCCCGTCGTCGGCGACGAAGAACCCGTCGTCGGCTGTCGTGCCGACCGCGATCTCCACACCGTCGTCCCGCTGCTCGGCGGTGTCGCCGCTCGACGACCGCCCGTCGGGGCGACCGTGCTCGATGCTGTTCTTGAACAGGTTCTCGAACAGCCGCCGCAGCCGCTCGGGGTCGGCCTCGACGACGACCGGCGCGTCGGTCGTCAGCCGTGCCGGCTCGGTCGCGAGCCCCTCCCAGGCGTCCGCGGCGACCGTGTCGATCCTGACCGGCTCCGCGACGGTCACCCGCCGGCCCTCCCGGGCGAGCGTCAGGAGCTCGTCGATCATCCCGTCCATACGCTCGTGAGCGGTCTCGAGTTTCTCGAAGTACTCCGGGTCGCCGCTTTCGGCGGCCAGTTCGGCCGCCCCCCTCGCAGTACTGAGCGGCGTCCGGAGGTCGTGGGAGACGAGGGAGACGAACTCTTCCAGGCGTTGGTTCTGCTGTTCCAGCTTCTCCCGTCGCTCTCGCTGCTCGGTCACGTCGCGGAGGATCCCCGCACACCCGCGGTACCGGTCGTCGAACGGGAGGGGTGCGAGGTGGTCGCGGCAGGGGACGTCCGCGCCGTCTTTCGGCTGGATCGTCACCTCGAACCGCTCGGTGTCCGGTCCGTCGCTCGAGAGGACCGATCGCAGTGCCTCGTTCGCTCGTTCGACGCTCTCGTCCGTCTTGATCAGCCCCGGCTCGCTGCCCAGCAACTCGGTGCGGCTGTATCCCGTCAGGTCCACGAACGGGTCGTTGACGTATTCGAAGGTGCCGTCCACGTCGACGACCCAGACGGGGTAGTCGAGGGCCCCCAGCACAGCCGAGTACCGCTCCGATGTGCGTTTCGCACGGTACTCTTCGATCGCGTGTTCGACCCGGTTGGCGAGCCGTCGGTGTTGCTCCGGACCACCCTTCTGTAGGTAGCTGGTCACGCCGGCGTTGATCGCGCTGCTCGCGATGCTCTCGCTCCCCTTGCCCGTGTACAGGACGAACGGGAGGTCGGGGTAGTCGGCCCGGATCGTCTCCAGCAGTTCGAGTCCGTCCATCCCGGGCATATCGTAGTCGCTGACGACACAGTCGAACGACCCCTGTGTCAGACGCGCGATCGCGTCACCCGGCTCGGTCTCCGTGGCGACCTCCGCCGCCGGCAGCTCCCGGTCGAGGAACGACCGCGTGACGCTCAGGAAGTCCGGCTGGTCGTCGACGTGGAGGAGACGGTATGGTCGCTCGGGAGTCCCGTCGGCGTTCGAGTCGGTCATGTGCTCTCTACTCCTGGGGGCTGCCGGCCGCGCTCAGTGCCCCGGGCGTTCGTCTCTGGACGTGAGTGTGTGCGAAGCATATCTGTCTCCGAGGTCAGTCTGCGGGTGAGATGGTGCCGTCCCGCGCCGTGGTGAGGAGCCCGTCGTCGAACACGGACCGGCGTGCGTAGAAGAAGTACACGTAGGGCACCTTGGCCATCACGTCGAGGAACGCGAAGGTGATGTCGGTCCCCGCGATCGTGGTGTACCCCAGCCCCGCCGGCCCCGCGAGCCAGACGAACGGATACGCGAGCCACAGCAGGCCGATGTGGTTCTTCAGGAGGCTGAACAACCCGAGCTGGCGCGGCTCGTCGGGCACCTGTCGGGGGAAGACGTAGTAGAGACAGGCGAAAAGCGAGACGTGGAACACCGACGAGACCCCGAACAGCACCCACTTCGACGGGCCGGTCGTGAGGACCGCACCGGCCCCACACGCGATCATCAGGGCGTCGGCGATCATCACGCCCGCGATGGCACGGCGCGAGGCACCGGCGACGAAGCCGACGTAGCCGACCAGGAGCGGGGTCGTCACGACCCAGTCGAGGTACCGGAGTCCGACGAACTGGGTGCCCTCGACCGTGATCGTCCCGATCCCCAGTGCCATCCCGACGTAGGAGAGCCCGGCGAACGCGGGAATGACCGCGAGGTACGCGAGTCGGGACCGCGCCGCGCTCTCCCCGAGCGACCGGTAGAACAGGACGGCGACCCCCGTTCCGACGAGGAATGCGGCCGCCGCGGTCCAGTAGGCGAGCGTCGAGGGGTCCATCAGTCGTCACCCCCCGCCGGGGCGGCGACGGAGGCGCGGCCGTCGCCCTGCTCCGAGATCGTGAACGTGTCGATCTGCGTCTGCAGTCGTGCGACGTCGCTGTCGCGGAACTCCAGCAAGGAGGCCGAGACCGATCCGATAACGTCCCGCTGCGAGCGGACCACGTCGAGGGCCTCCGACGCGTTCGCCGCCGTCCGGTCGCTGATCGCCGTGACGTCGTCGACCGTCGACGCGGTCGACTGGACGGTGTCGGCCTGTCGGCTCGTCGTCTGATCGATGTCCTGCAGCGAGTCGGAGATCTCCTCGACGGAGTCGGCGATGGTCTCGATGTCGCCGAGCGCGGACGCGACGGTGTCGGACCCGGTCTCGACGCGGTCCCGCGTCCGCTGGATCGACGTGGTCACGGCCTCGGTCTGTGCGGCGGCCTCCTCGACCATCTCGGCGATGTCGTCCGCTCGCGACTGGGTCTGTTCGGCCAGGGACTTCACCTCGTCGGCGACGACCGCGAAGCCGTCACCGGCGTCGCCACCCTCGCCCGCACGGGCCGCCTCGATGGAGGCGTTCAGCGCGAGCATGTTCGTCCGCTCCGCGATGTCGGCGATGATGTCGGTGATCTCCGTGATCTCGGTCGCGGTCGCCCGGAGCGACTCGACCTGTTCGACGGTCCGTTCGACGTCGCCCTCGATCGCGGCCATCTCGTCCAGCGCCGACTCCGCCGACTGCTGTGCGTCGTCGCTCGCGTTCGCCACCTCGCGGCTGCGCTCCGAGAGGCTGTTGACCGTCGCCGCGATCTCCTCGGCCGACGCGCTCACGTCTTCGATGTCGGCCGCGACCGACTCCAGTTGGGTCTGCTGTTCGTGTGCGCCGCTTTTGATCTCCTCCGAGCGGTCGACTGCGTCGGACACTCGGTCCTCGACGTCACGCGTGGCCGTGGTGATCTCCTCGGTCTCGGTCTCGATCCGGGCCGAGACGTCCGCCACGGTCCGAATCGTCTCTTCGAGGTCGTCCATCATCCGGTTGAACGCGGTTGCGACAGTCGCCATCGCCTCGTACTCCGTCTCCTCGTCGAGCCGCTGGGTGAGGTCACCCGTGGCGGCACGCTCCATCGTCTCCCCGTACCCCTCGGCGATCCGCCGGTAGTCCTCCGCCATCTCCCGGGCCTCGCGCTCGGCTTCCTGGGCCTCCTCGCGGGCCTGTTCCGCGTTTTCCCGGGCCGCTTCGGCGTCGGCCTGTGTGGCCTCCATCTCCGACAGCCGTTCCTGCAGGGACCGGCGCATCTCGTCGATCGCCGTCGCCAGCCGCCCGAACTCGTCGGTCCGCGTCGAGGCGACCGTCGCGTCGAGGTCGCCGTCCGCGACCGTCTCCGTCTGCTTCGAGAGTTCCTTGACGCTGGCGACGCTCTCGGCGGCGTTTATCGACCCCAGGGTGAGGAGCCCCGCGATGCCGGCGACGACCGTCGACGCCACGTCGTTCGTCGCGACCCCGACCGCGACGACGAGCGCGCCGGTGGCGACGTACGCGACACCGAGCTTCGCCCCGAAACTACGTCGAACGGCTGATACGACCATGGCGTAGGCTTGGCTTCGACGCTTGTAAAGCAAACTACCATTTTATCAAAGCTGAGACTGTGTGACATCGTTTCACATACCTCTCGGCCGGACGCCCTACGGGACAGTCCGGGAACTTTCGGGGCGATCAGGGGCGAAGGACGCGAGAGGCGAGACCGGCTATCTTAAAGACGTTAGCATATCAAGCTCTCCCGTCTCGGACATATCGAATTCAGTTCACGTTCGGCGTTTCGGTCGGTTCGAACGGTCGTCGGAAACGTGCGGTGAGTTGCGCCGCCGTCACTGCCAGCCGACCGACTGTCGCTCGAACGGGCTCCGGACCCACTCGGGACCGGCGGCTGCCGGAAGACACTCCACGGGCGGGCACTGTCGGGGCGGGTCCGGCGTCACCGAAATCGAAGCCAGATCGAGGGCGGCGTCCGTCGCGGTCCGTGTCGACGAGGGCGTGCTCGGTTCTTCCGTCAGCGTCAGCCGAGCGGTCGCTGTCGGTTCGGTGTCCGTGGCGTCGGAGCCCGTGGGGCCGTTACAGCCCGCGGCTCCCGAGGCACCGAGGGTCGACGGTACCCGACGCCGGGAAGACACCGACGGTTCCGGTCGAGGGGCCGTCGTGGCGGTCACTCGTCTCGTTGTTCTGACGGGGGAGCGCACGCAGTCCGATTGTCAGCGGTGGATATCCGGACCCGGTGAGCGGCTGTGCCCTCAGCATCGGCTCGGTGGCACGAAGCCGTCAGCCGGGCCGGTGGCGGCAATAGGGACACGGGCGCTGCATCGTGCCGCCGGGACGCTCACTCGGTCTCCTCGTCGTCCGGGTCCACCCGTCCGTCGACGCCGGTGATCTCGAAGCGAGCGCCGCCCGCAGCACTCGCCGTCGTCGTCACGTCCCACCCGTGTGCATCGGCGACCTGGCTGACGATCGCGAGTCCGTACCCCGTCCCGTCCGTGTTCGTCGAGTAGCCGAACTCGAACAGCGAGTCGGGGTCGGTATCGCCGAGGCCGTCGCCGTCGTCCGCGACGTAGAACCCGTCGCTCAGTGCGCCCACGGTGACGGTCACGTCGGTACCGCCGTGCTCGATTGCGTTCCGGACGAGGTTCTCGATGAGCTGGCGGAGCCGGCTCTCGTCGGCGCGCAGCAGCCGATCCGAGTCGATCACGAGTCCCGCTTCCGAGACGTCGACGGTCTGCCAGCATCGCCTCGCCACGTCGGCGAGTCTGACCTCGGTCACGTCGCCCAGCTGCTCGCCGGACTGAGCGAGCGCCAGCAGATCGTCGATGAGATCTTGACTGCGCTGTAGCGCCTGGTCGACACTGTCGAGGTGCTCGCTGTCACCGCTCTGCCGGGCCAACTCGAGCTGGCCCGTCGCCACTGTCAGTGGGTTGCGCAGGTCGTGGCTGATCGCCCGCGCGAACGCCTCCAGCTGTTCGTTCTGTCGTCGCAACTGCCGCTGGTTCTGTTTCTGTTCGGTGATGTTCTCCGAGACCGCGAGCCCCGCGATTATCTCGTCCGCGTCGTTCCGGACCGGCAGCGTCTTGATCCGATAGTGGCTCCCCTCGTACTCCTGTTCGAACGTGTTCTCTACACCCTCGAACGCGGCCCGGTAGTGCTCGGCGAGCTCCGTCGCCAGCTCGTCGGGGAACAGATCGAACGGCGTCTGTCCGGCGAACTCGGACGCCGCGAGATCGACCTCCGACAGCTCTGCGCCCCCTGCCAGCGTGTATTCGAGGTCCTCGTCGAACAGGAACACGCCCATGTCCGGGATGTGGTGAATCAGCGTCTCGTACTGCGCCCGGATCGTCCGGAGCTCCGTCTGTCGGTCCTCTCGGGCGGTGATGTCCCGAGTCGTCCCGAGGACGAGCGCCTCTCCGTCCGCCGCCTCGATGCGGGTGAGCCGGAGTTCGAGGGTGCGGTCCGGGTCGGGAACGGACGGCTGGATCGTGACGTGGACCTGTTCGGCGTCGCCGCCGAGGATCTCGTCGACGGCTCGTCGTACTCTCGTGACCTCGGCCTCCGAGAGGACGCCCGTCTCCGCGAGATACGAGATGTGCTGCCCACGCCACCGGTCTTCCGAGGCCCCCTCGGTCGTCGCGATCCGGAAGTTGACGAACCGTAACCGGTGGTCGCTGTCGAGCACGTACACCCCTTCACTGATATTCTGGATCACCGACCGTAGCCAGCTCGTCCGTCGACGAGCCCGGTGGCCGACGGCCGCGTTCGTGATCCGTTTCGCCAGTATGTCGTACTGGGCGTCGCTGGTCGGCTTCCGAGCGTAATCGGTCACCCCGGCCGAGACGGCCTCGGTCGCCCCGGCCTCGTCGTGACTGGTGAGGATAACGAACGGTATGTCGGCGTCCCGCTCCCTGACGGCCCGGAGAAACGCCAGTCCGGACCGGTCGGGCAGCTCCTCCCCAGACACGACACAGTCGAACTCACCGGTCTCGTACGTGTCCAGTCCCGCCCGAACGCTCGTCGCAGTCTCCACCGCGAGCGGTTCGGCCGCCTGTTCGAGGTGTGACGCGGCGGTCTCCAGAAAGTCGGGGTCGCTATCTACGAGCAGGACCCGGACCCCTTCTGTGGTGTGAGGCACGATTTCGAGGGTGTCGTCTTAGTCAACGTGGGTAGCCGATATAATCCCCCGGGAAAGTACTCGGGAGCTTGCCACTTTCACACCGCCGGCACCGGGACAGCGAGCGGCCGTACACGACGATCGGGACCCGTCGATCTGGAGGGCTCCGGTTCGACGAGGGGTCCGAGGCGGAGCGGATCGAGCCGACCGAACTGACGTCGCCGCTCTACGCGGCGACGCTCGGGGAGGCGCTCCTCGATGGAACGTCCCACGGTGGCGGGCACGGGACCGGGACGGTCGAGTCGAGTACGAGAAGTGTCTCGTGGAGAGCGGCCCCGACTGGGACTCCGAATCACTGTCCACGCCCGGGTCCCACGGGAGGGAAGCAGTGACCGACCGCGATCATCGCCGTCGCCACGGTGACCACGAGAACGGTCGCGAGCCAGTCCGGGTAGACGCCAGACAGTCTGACCACGGCCAGCGGGAGGGCCCACGCCGACGCGAAGGTCAGAAGCGATGCGCCCAGCAGCCGTGTGCGTCCGTCCCGGAGGAACGTGAGGCCGAACGTCCCGACGCCGAGCGCGAACGCGGCCAGCAGCGCGAAGAAGACGGTCCCCACGCTGACTGGCAGGGCGGCGATCCCGGGGACGGGGCCGACGGCGAGACCGAGGAGGCCCCACACTACCAAGACGACGGTCCCGACCGGAAGCGCCGCTACGAAGGCGGCCCCGACGACGGCCGACAGCGGGGCGTGGTCGTCGAGGTAGCGGTACGACCGGAGCAACACGAGCGGGGCGAGAGCGAATCCGACGCCGAACGGGATCGTCGTGAGCAGCCACGAGAACGGGAGTCCGCTGAGACTCTCGCCGGAGAGACCGCCGACGGCCTCGACGAGGAGGACCACGCCGGCGATCGCCAGGAGTCTCCCGCTCCAGACGTCGATCCCGTCCGCTCGATCGCTGGTGAGCGACACACCCGCCTCGGAAGGCGGGTGACGGTAAAAGAGTGAGGGTCAGGAAGAGTCCGTCGCCGACTCCCGTCTGATGGCCGCCCAGTCGGTGATGCCCGTGACCGTTCCGTTCGCCAGGTTCACGTCGACCGTGTATCGGAGGTCGTGTCGATCGCCTCTGTCGGGGTCTCGAACGCGGACGACCGCACGGTCGTCGACGTGGTCGGGGGCGCGTTCGACGGTCACCGTTCCGCCGTCCGAGTCGCCGGTCCCGGTCTCGTCGTCGACCACCTCGCCACGAAACACACCGTCGGTCCGGTTGCTGTCGGTCCGGATCTCGAACGTCCGTCGAGTCGACGCGGTTCGGTTCACTCGGTACACGGGCTCGACCGACAGCTCGTACGCGTCCATCCCGTCCAGTGCCAGCGCCACTGTCGCGTTGTCGGTCGCGATCGCTCGTGCGCGCCTCCGCTCGGCGTCGGTCAGCGGGGAGTCCGTTCTCGTCCGGACCGTGAACTGGCCGGCGTCGGTCTCCTCGATCGTGACCTCCGTCACGCCGGAGAGGTTCTCGACGACCGGTTCCGATCGGTCACCGGTCGAGACGGTCACGTCTCCCTCGGAGACGACGAACTCGGCGGACGGGCCCGTGGTCGAGAGCGGGCCGGCGAGCCCGACGGCGACGCCGCCACCGGCCAGGCCGACCCCGATCACTGTGAGAGTCACCAGGACGAGCAACCGCGACCGGACGATCTCGTTCACACCGTCACCGTTGGCTGAAAGACCTCAATAGTGCCCGGGTGAAACGCGTTCGGAATCGGTTGGAAACGCGTTTCACGGTCGTTTCGCGGGCTCTTGCGGCGATACGGACCGACAAAAATAAACGGTCGGTGTCGGATGGATCACCTATGCGTTTTCGAGCCCTCCAACAGACGCATCTGCTGGCCGCCGTGGTGTTCGTCGGTGCCGTGTTGGTGTTGACCGTCCAGCTCGTCTCACCGTCGCCGGTGGTGGTCTCGCTGGGCGAGAGCGGCACGCAGACCACGCACGTCGGCGAGTTCTTCACCTACCTGGACGTCTCGATCGCCGTGGCCAGTGCCTTCCTCGCGGGGATCAGCGGCACGTATCTCGTCGTCCACGACCAGACGCACGTTCTCGCGTCACAGGAACCCGCCCCGGCGGCGGAGTCTCGCCCGCCCGCCGAGCCGAACGGTGGACCGGCGGGCGTGAGTCGCTCGGCCGACCCCGCGGCCGAGTCGTCGGCAGAAGATCGGTGGGAAGACACGCTCGAACGACTCGCGAACAACGAGGAGACGATCTACGGGTTGCTCCTCGAGAGCGACGGCACGATGGCCCAGCGAAAGTTGGTCGAGGAGACCGACCTCTCGAAGGCGACGGTCAGTCGGACGCTCGACAAGCTGGAACACCGGGGACTCGTCGAGCGAAAACGCGACGGGATGGGGAACACGATTCGACTCCAGTGACCTCGGAGGGAAGGGCGACCGCGTGCCGCGAACCGCCTGCAGAAGTCGTACCGACGCGGATCGGTCACACCAGGCACCCCGCCGAAAGCGGTTTCCGAGCCCTTCCAAACGGCTTTCGATCCGCTTTCCAATCAAGGGCTTTGAGGGCTTTCAGACAACGTACGACCGCGGCGAGCCGAGAAGCGGGGCCCCTGACTGCCGCGGGATACGGAGCCCCGACGGGTCGCCGCGACACAGTTCGAACCGATGCACACGAAAGCCCTCACACTCGCGGTCGCGACACTCCTCACGGTCGGCGTGGGCGGTGTCGCCACCGCGACCACGGATACTGCGACAGCCGACGCGGGGTCGGCTGCTGGATTGCCCGCCAACCACACCGTCGACGTCGTCACACCGGACGAACTGACCGGCGAGGCAGGCGATCGAGCGGTAGAGATCGCCTGGGCGAACGACGAGGTCCGACGCCACTTCGCCGCGGACGCGGCGGTGCACTTCGAGGTGACGGCCTCGAAGCTGCACGACGGCGTCGTGTCCGTCAGTATCGCCCCGATGGAGACGCCCGGGAACGCGCGCGTCGTTGCAGACGTCAGGCTCGATCAACAGACCGTCACGTCCGTCGTCGAGCCGGTGACGCTCGACGCCTCGAACGCGGTGTCACTCGACGCCGGTGCCCACACCACCGCGAGCGAGGCGAACGCGTCCGACGACGCGACGAGTCACGCCGGGAACGTCACGCGAGTCACCGCCGGCGAATCGATCCACCTCCGAGTCAACGAGAGCACGATCGAGGACGGTGAGAACGGCTCGTTCGTCGTCGAAGTCGAGGACGGGGACAGGTCACGGTGATGCCGAGCGAGACCGACACCGCGGACCGGCGCTGCTGAGTTCGATCGCCGTCGTCCGATCGTCGCCGCGTGGCCCGCTCGCTCTCCCCTCGGGACCCCGGAGAGTGTCGTGGGTCGCCAAATCGTTTTTGTACACACGAGCCAACGTCCGGTTCGATGTGCCCTCCGACTCGCCGCACTGCCCTCCGGATGCTCGGGACGGCCGGGGTCGCCTGTCTCGCCGGCTGTCCGTCGCGGTCCCTCGACGACGGGGACAGGTCACGACCGCCGGACTCGCTCGGGACGGACTGGACAGCACCCGACAGCGAGTGGGTGTTCCCACGGGCGGGACTGTGCAACACCGCGCGCAGTGCCGTCGCTCACGACGACCCGCCGACGGGTAACTGGCGGGGTCGCCAGCGGTCACCCGACGACGAGTCACCGGAGTCGACGCATCTCGCTGCCGTGACCCGAGACACCGTCGTCGTCGGCACCGAGTACGCGGCGGGGCTCGTACTGACCGGATACCACGTGACCGACGGGACCCGTCGCTGGCGGCGGCAGGTTCGGGATTCGGGCTCGCTGTACCCCCACTTCGGGGGAGTCGTCGACGGGACCCTGTACCTCGGTGACTTCGAGACGGACGTGATCGCCGTCGACGTGTCGGACGGAACCGTCCGGTGGCGGATCGACCTCTACGAGCGGGTCTCGGAAGTCGTCCCCGACCGCTACCTGACCGCTCCCGACGACCCGCCGGAGCGCTTCGCGCCGATCCCGCGAGCGACGCCCGACTGTGTGTACGTTCAGACGAGCTACGGACTCCACGGGCTCGCCCCCGAGAACGGTCGCGAGCGCTGGCGGATCCACCTCGGGGACGCACTCGACGACGCACGCGTGTTTCAGGACCCCGGCGGGATGGCGATCACTGACGACCGGGTGCTGGCCAGTTACGGGCGACCGGAGCAGCTCCTCCTCGGCGTTCGCCTGCACGACGGAGCGCCGGCCGTCGACCGGACGACGGTCCCCGTTCGCTACCCGGATCGGCCGCTGGTGACCGGCGAGGGAACGACGGCGCTGGACAGCGGCGTCATCTGGTCGACGGACGCGACGGGAACACTCGCGGCCGGTGTGTCGGGAGCCAGCGCCGTCGACTGGCAGTTCGCGGGGCTGGCCAGCTCCGGCGCGGCCGCGTTCTCGTCGCTCGCCGCCGACGGGAGCCGCCTGTTCGTCTGCGAGGGCCACGAGGCCGCGTCGGAGTTCGTCGTCTTCGCGCTCCGGGCAGCGACCGGGGGCCTGGAGTGGCTGACGCGCGAGCCGATCGCGGACGCCGCGACCGTCGACGAGCCCGACGCGGATTTCAGGGTCGCCGAGCCGGCCGTCGCCGGGGGGACGCTCCTCGTCGGATACGGCGCGAGCGCGGAAGCCGGGAGCGAGGCCGGCACGCTGATCGCACTCTCGGCGACGGACGGGAGCGAGCGGTGGCGGACCGACCTCGCGGTCGCGCCCAGAGACGTGGCAGCGACCGAGACGGGGGTCTACGTCAGCGGCCAGCGACGCGGTGTCAGCGGACTCACGACGCCTGGGGTCGGGTAGATCACGGTCGACGTGGGCACGCCGCCGGCGGAGCGGGTCGGTGTCGCGGACGCCGACTGTGCGGGCCTCCGAGCGGTGGTCACCGGGACGGCCACCGACGGGGCGGCCGAACTCTTGTTCGCCGCGCGCAGCGAGCGCCGAAGGGAGACTGTCCCGGAATGTCCAGCGTTTTGTCGGCGGGGGCCATCCGTTCGCGTGTGACCGAGTTCGATCCCGAGAAGTTCGAGGAGAAGTACACGTACTACTTCGAGGAGCTCGAGACCGCGTACTCGAACGCCTATCAGGAGCTCCACGGAGAGCGGGACTCGGAAGTCCTACGGGGCATCGACCGGCGGATCCTCAGCGAGAGCGAGCCGGTCTACGAGGGCGACGGGCGGTTCCGCGTGACGCTCCCCGACGACGTCGACGGGCGTATCGAGTCACTGCCCGGCTCCGACGAGCGTGCCGAGCGCGTGCTGGCCGAGTTCACGTCCGAGATCGAACGCGAGTTGCGCCGCCTGTTCGAGTTCGATTGATACGCTCAAGAGCCGTTTTGAGCGTCGCGATCCGTTATCTCGGGTGGTCTCGAGAGGGACGGTATGAGACGCAGAGAGATACTCGGTGCCGGCGCGGTACTCCTCGGGGGCGGTGTCGTCGGGACCGCCGTCGGGGTCGATCCCGTGCCCGCCGATACCGCCTCCGAACCGGCGTACCTGGAGGACGGCGAGGTCGTCTACGAGCGGGAGCCGCTTCGGCTCCGGGCTCCGACCGACACGGCTCGTCGCGGTGGTTCGATCGCGTTCGAGGTCCACCACGCCGGTACGTCCGGACGGATCGATCTGGGCTGTAACGTCCCCTGGGCCGTCCAGTCGTACGAGGAGGGGACGTGGAACCACGTGGTGTGGACCGACGAGCGGTGGCACGACCTGTGTGCGACCGTTATCGGTCCGGGCGACACCCTGGCCACGACGGTCCCCCTGTCGGCGGCTGGCGTGGCCGACGAGCGGGGCGTCAGTGGACCCGAGGCCGACGTGACGTTCACGCCGGGCACGCATCGGTTCGTCCTAGCCGGGACGAGTCCGCCGTTGGCGGTGAATTTCAACGTCCTGCCGGCGGAGTAGGGGGACACGAGTCGGCGACGGAGCCCGAACCCACGCGTCTCTCGGACGGTGGACGGTCCCCGACTGGGCGTGACCGGGGTGACTGCCGAGCGGGAGTCCAGCGCGATCGCGGGCTTAACCAACAGTGTCGGACTCTCCCCGCGTCTGTTGGTTAACGTACGAGGATCCGGTCGCCGCGGACTGCGAGTCCGGGACCAGGTAGCGTGGGACGGTACGGAACGGAGTCCGCTGGAGCGGCGGTCGGGTCGCGCTCCGGTCGTGGTCGAGAGTGACAGAGAGCGGCGCTCCGAACACATCGATAGAGGGGTGTATCCGTTCGGAACGTCCCGATCGCGTGCACCTCGGTCACGAGATCCCAGTACACTTCGATAGAGGGGTGTGTCCCGGGAGCGACCGGCAGTCGATCGCGCGACTCCGCCTCGTACGAGTACTGTTTCTGCTGGAAGTCGATCGCGGAGTATCGTCGGCACAGACCCTCAGAAGCCGAATCACATCTCGATAGAGGTGTGTTCGTATCGGTCTCGGTACTCGGTACTCGCGGCGGCGCTTCGAACACTTCGATAGAGGTGTGTCACCGTCGGCCCGGACCCCACTAGTCACGTCTCGTTCTTGACCTGTGCCCGGACGACGGAGGTGACTTCGTCCTGTGAGACCATATCGATCCGGGAGTCCTCACGGAGCGTCTCCAGGATCGTCTCGGGGGACTCGCCGAACTGGAACTCGAGGAACATCCCCGAACTCGGGCCGTGGCTGCGGCGCTCGAAGTCGACCAGCGAGTAGGTCGTGAGCTCTTTCATCTTGTTGACGTACGTCTCCTGGTGGTACTGGTCGGCGTCGATCGAGTCCGTGAGGAACTGGTATACTTTGTATCCAGTCGTACTACGCGCCGAGCCGTTGTTCGATTCGGCCGCCACAGCTGCCGTCGCGTAGAGACACAGCTTCTTCTGGGTGCTGATACCACGGACCACTTCGAGGACGCGGTTCTTCTCGACCTTGTCCTGTGCCTGCCGGACGTGCTCTTCCCGGACCTGTGCATCGCCCTCCCGTTCGGCGAGTTCGCCGGCGACCCGCATCAGATCGATCGCCTTCCGCGCGTCGCCGTGTGTCTGTGCGGCGAAGGCCGCAGCGAGCGGGATGACGTCGTCGGCCAGGACGTCCTCGTAGAACGCGTCCTGGCGGCGGCGGAGGATCGACTGGAGTTGGTTGGCGTCGTAGTCGTCGAAGTGGACGTCTTCGGGCGTGAAGGAACTGAGCGCGCGGCTCCCGACCGACTCCATCATCTTCGTGTCGTTCGAGATCGCGACCACCGAGATGTAGGCGTCCAGTTCCCCGTCGCCGCCCGCTCGCGAGAGCTGGTAGAGCAACCGTGAGAAGGCCGGATCTTGCTTGTCGCGGCGGCCCACGAGCATATCCAGCTCGTCGAGGACGAAGACGATCGAGTCGAAGTTCTCGTTGACGATCCGGAACAGCTCGTCCCACTTCTCCTTCGTCGAGACGCCGTGTTTCGGGACCTCGACGTCGACACCGGCTTCGTCGGCGGCCTCGGTCACGAGCTCGTAGACGGCCACGCCGAGCGTGTCGAGGTCCTGGCAGTTGACCTCGATCGTCCCGAACTCGATCTCGCGGGACTCGCAGATCTTGGTGATCTTGTTACAGACGGCCTTGGTGATGAGTGACTTGCCCGTCCCGGAGGGACCGTAGAGGAAGAGGTTCGGCGGGCGGTTGTTCCCGAGTGCGACCCGGAGCATCTTCGTGACCTCCTGGAGCTGCTCGTCGCGACCGACGATGCGGTCCTCCTCGACGACGTGGTTGGGATCGAGCAGCGCCCGCTCGCGGATCAGCCCCTCCTGTTCGTCGAACTCGAGGAGCATATCCTCGATCGACGTCGTCGCGTCGGATTCGGCCTCGTCCGTCTCCGATCGAGCACGGACCGGTCCCGACCGAGTGGGATCGCCCGGCGATTCGGACTGGTCCGTCTCCCCGTCCGCCGACTCGGTGTCGAACTGCGAAGAACTCGCGAGGTCCGCTTGCGTCGTCTCCTCCTCCGACGGTCCGGACGAGTCCGGCAGCGTGTCGGAGTCCTCGGAATCCATACACACACCTTACGCGGGAGCGGGAAAAGCGTTACTACACCCCTATCGAAGTGAGATCGGCGTCGATAAGATTTGAAGAAGGCGATCTGCGACTCTCGTGGCCACGGGAGAGAGGAGTCGTTGAAACAGTCAACGATGTGTCCACGCAGGGACCGAACACACACACCCCTCTATCGATGTGTTCGCGACGGATGGGTGGAGGGGGGTCGAGCGAGAGCGGAGAGAGCGTGAGTGGTACCGAGAGGGTCTCACACGAGGTGAGAGGCGGATACGGACTCTCCCGGTCTCTCACTCAGTGCTAGCGTGGGACGTCTTCCTTCTTCTTCTAGTTCTCTAGACTAGAACGAACACACACACCCCTCTATCGATGTGTTCGATGTGTTCCGACCGTCGACGAACCCTACTCAGTAGATCTGTTCGGTTCCTCCCTCTCTTCTCACGCTTACTCCTCCCTCACTCCCGCTCTCAGACTCTCTCGACAGGATATCTTCCGGGACGACCGTCTCTCGTTCCCGTCGGTTCCCTCCAGACCGGCCCGACACCCCGCTCCGAAACACATCGATAGAGGGGTGTGGGTGTCCGCTCCTCACTGGCCCTGCTACGGAACAGACGACGACCCCTGTCGCTTCAGATCGATAGAGGTGTGTCCGGCCGAGTGTGTCCGGACGATCCTTTGCTGGTGTGGGACCACTCGCCGGCGGCTCGCCACTCCTCAGTCGTCCGGGGCCACGGGTCCCTTGTACTTCGAGACGATCGAATCGCCCTCTCGCCACTGCCAGTAGTAGTACCGGTTGCCGTTGATCTCCTTGACCGTGATCGTCGCCTTCGACGGAACGTCCGGAGGAAGATCTTCCCGGTCCGTCCCGGTTCGATCCCCGTCGCCCGTCGGACGGGCTTCACGCTCTCGATACTCGGCCAGTTCCTCGGCGTACGTCGCGATCTGTGCGAGGCGCTCGGGCGAACAGTCGTCGAGTGCGTCGACGACCTCGGCGGGGAGGTCGCTCGGCGGTCGCGGTGGATCGTCGGACATCGGTTCGTGTTAACCAACAGTAGCCGGCGAAACGTAGTTTTGTTGGTTAAAATCTATCGGACGGCCGCGCTCTTCGCGCCACGGCGTCGGGAGGTTCGTGACTACGGCTCGCTGGACAGATGAACTATACTTTATAGCTATACTACTGTCGGATGTCGGCTCCTGAACGGGCGCGGTTTTCGTCGCCCCTCGAACACGGGGTTCCCTCGCCGATCCCACGACCGAGCGGTACGGCAGTTGCTGACCGCGACCGAACGAGACGACAGGGACGAACCACAATCGAAGGAGACGACAAGGGAACTACAACCGAATGAGACGGCAGTGACGGACCGACCGACACGGCGGTAGGGATCCGCGCCCCAGAATAGATACGATTACTGTCACATCTGGATGAGATTAAGAAGAACTACAACTCTTCGAAATCAGGACCACGCGCGGATGCCGAACCACCTGCGGATGCACGATACCGTCGGTGGCCGAGATCGACGGCCCCGCCGAACGCCGAAGTCGGCGGCCGCACCGAACGACGAAACGCACAGCAACCGATTCGATCGTCCCCCGTTCGCTCCCCGCATCTCTCCCGAGTCAACAGCTGAACGTGCTGCTCCGGCCTATCTCTACACCTACTGCGTGTGATGTCTCGGAGCGACTCGGTCGGGTCGAAACAGACTCTGGTGCCGAGGGACCGTGGCCTCGTCCGCTGGTCGGACGACCCGCTGTCCGGGTGATCGGACGACTCGATATCGGACGGTCCGGGGGACAGCCGCGAGAAAGATACGCTGAATTGGTATTCTCGAAGTCTGGTACGAACAGTGAGAAACGGCGGTCAGTAGTTCATGTACACGGTCTTCGAGATGGTGTAGAAGTCCAGCCCCGCGTCGCCCTGCTCGCGGTAGGTCTCGCTGGAGGAGTCTTTCATCCCGCCGAAGGGGACGTGCAGCTCCAGCCCGGTCGTCTTCTCGTTGACCTTGACGACGCCGGCCTCGATGTCCTCGACGAACCGGTTGCCCTCGGAGAGGTCCTGCGTGACGATGCTGGCCGAGAGGCCGTACCGGACGCCGTTGGCGACCTCGACGGCCTCCTCGTAGCTCCCGACCGGGATGACCGCGAGCACCGGCCCGAAGATCTCCTCCTGGGCGATGCGCATGTCTGGTTCGACGCCGGAGAACACCGCCGGCTCGACGAAGAACCCGTCGCCGGCGTCGACCTCGCCGCCGCCGGTCTCCAGGGTCGCCCCCTCGTCGACGCCGACGTCGACGTACTCCAGCGTGCTGTCGAGCTCGCTCTCGCTGACCTGTGGCCCCATCTCGGCACCGTCTAGGCCCGGGCCGACCTCGATCTCCTCGGCCGCCGCGACGACGCCCTCGACGAACTCGTCGTAGACGTCCTCGTGGACGATGGCCCGCGACGTGGCCGTACAGGCCTGGCCGGTGACGCCGAAGGCACCGCTCGCGGCGATGTCCACGGCCTCGTCGACGTCGGCGCTGGGCATCACGACGGCGGGGTTCTTGCCGCCCATCTCCAGCTGGACGCGCTTGCCCGTCTCGTTGGCCTGCTGGCCGACGGTGTCGCCGACGGCCGAACTGCCGGTGAACGAGACCGCGTCGACGGCCTCGTGGGTCGAGAAGGTCTTGCCGACCTCGCTCCCGGGGCCGGTGACGTAGTTGAGGACGCCGTCCGGCAGGCCGGCCTCGTCGAGACACTCCACGAGCTTCCGCGAGACGTCGGGGGCCTGTGAGGCGGGCTTGAACACGATCGTGTTCCCGGTCGCCAGCGCCGGCGCGATCTTCCAGGCCGGGATGGCGATGGGGTAGTTCCAGGGGGTGATCAGGCCCGCGACGCCCACCGGTTCGTTCACCGTGTACAGCCGCGTGTCCTCGCTGCTGGAGGCCTTCACCGTTCCGCCGACGTCGCTGGCTTTCGCCGCGTAGTAGGCGAAGATGTCGACGGCGCGCTGTACCTCGCCGGCGGCCTCGGGGCGGGCCTTCCCCTCCTCGCGGACGAGCGTCTCCGTGAGTTCGTCCTTCCGCTCCGCGAGGCGCTGGCCCGCCGCCCGCAGGATCCGCCCGCGCTCGGGACCGGGTGTGCCGGCCCAGTCCTCGCTCGCAGCGTCGGCGGCCTCGACCGCGGCCTCGGCGTCGGCGGTCCCGGACTGCTGGAACTGGCCGACGACGTCGGATCGGTCGGCGGGGTTCCGGACCTCGAAGGTGTCGCCGGTCTCGGCGGCGACCCACTCGCCGTTCACGTAGTTGTGGTAGGTGTCCGTCATCAGCCGTATCGACACGCCCGACTTACGAGAAGCTTTGGGACGAGCACCGGAACCGACAAGTCGCTGCCTGTAGCAGTAGAGGGTATGCGATACTATCGCACGGTCGGAGCCGACGGTCCCCGCCTCCTCGCCCGTGACGGGGCCGACGCCTACGACCTCACGACTGCGCGGCCCAACGTGACCGCATTCGAGGACCTCGCGTACGTCGCGGACGTGAGCGACAGCACCGTCGACGAAGTGGCCGGCGACCTCCTCGACACGGCCGAGTCGGTGTCCGTACCTACACCGTCGGCCGTCGGGGTCCCGACGCTCGTCGACGAGGTGTGGGCCGCCGGCGTCACCTACGAGATCAGCGAGCAGGCCCGCGAGGCCGAGAGCGGGATGCCGGAGATGTACCTCGACGTCTACGGGGCCGACCGCCCCGAGGTGTTCTTCAAGGCGACCTGGGACCGGGTGGTCGGTCCCGGCGAGGCCGTCGGCGTTCGCGGCGACTCCGAGTGGAACGTCCCGGAGCCGGAGCTGGGGGTCGTCCTCTACGAGGGCGAGATCGTCGGCTACACCGTCGGCAACGACGTGAGCAGCCGCTCCATCGAGGGGCAGAATCCCCTCTACCTCCCACAGGCGAAGGTGTACGACCGCTGCTGTTCGCTGGGACCCTGTGTGGCGACGCCCGAGTCCGTCGGCGATCCTCACGACCTCGCGATGACGATGACCGTCGAGCGCGACGGCGAGACGGTCTACGAGGGCGAGACGTCGACGGGCGAGATGGTCCGGACCTGCGAGGAACTGGTCTCGTACCTCCGCCGGCACAACACCGTCCCGGAGTCGGCGGTCCTCCTGACCGGCACCTCGCTCGTCCCGGAGGAGGGGTTCTCGCTGGCGGCCGGCGACGAGGTCCACATCGACATCGAGAACGTCGGCAGCCTCGCCAACGGCGTGGCGACGGTCTGAAACCCCGGTTCACGCCGCGCCGCCGCGTTCCATCCCCGGCCCGGCTCCGACCCGCTACCAGGAGGTGATAGTCACGTCTCGAAGCGGGCGCTCCAGCGGGATCGACACCTGCCCGCCGGTGTAGTGGGAGACGTAGAAGCCGACGATGATCTCCAGCGATCGCGTCGCCTCCTCGCCAGTCGAGGGGTTCTCGATGGTTCCGTCGAGGACGGCCACGGCGTCGGCGGCGGCGTTGGCGAAGGCGTCGCGGTAGTCCTCGTCCCACGTCCAGGCCCCCTCGATGCCCGGCAGGTCGTCCTCCACGTGGGTGCCGTCGTCGAGCCGCCAGTAGCGCCACTCCCCGTCGTCGTTGTTGAGGTAGAGCTTCCCGTCGCTCCCGACGAACTGGAGGGTCATCGACGACGGCTCCCGCGGGATGGTACAGTCGATCGTGACGAAGCTCCCGTCGTCCATCACCACGAACCCCCCGCCGCCGGCGTCGTCGACGCGTTCCGCGGCCTGCAGCGAGTCGACGGCCTCGTTCTCGCCGGTGATGTAGCCCGAGACGCGCTCCGCGCGGGCGTCCAGCAGGTACACAAGCGTGTCCAGCAGGTGCGTGGAGTTGCGCAACAGCTCCATCCGGAACTGCGTCGCGACGGCGTGGACCTCACCCAGCAGGTCCTGGGTCTGGACGAGCTCCCGGAGCCGCTGGAGCTTCGTCGTGAACCGGAACGAGTGGTTGATCAGGAGCTCCGTGTCCGTCTCGTCGCAGACGGCGACCATCTCCTCGGCCTCGCTGACCGACGACGCGATGGGCTTCTCACACCAGATCAGCCCGGGGTCTGCCGCCGACTCGGCCGCGTCGACGACGTGGTCGGCGTGGAGGTACGACGGCGTGCAGACGGAGACGAGGTCGAGGTCCTCCGCCGCGAGCATCGACTCGTGGCCGACGTACCGCCGGTCCGGCGGGATCTCCCAGGCCTCCCCGAACCGCTCGAGGGTGTCCTCGTCGACGTCGGCGACGGCCACCAGTTCGACGCCCTCCGTCGCGTCGTACCCGCCGGCGTGGCTGGCCCTGACCTTCTTCTCGCCGATCTCCTCCTCGTCGTGCATCCCGAGGATGCCCATCCCAGCGATGCCTCCGGTTCCGATGATGCCGGCTCTGTAGGTCATCTCAGTCGTAGGTGTGGACGCTCCCGGTGGCGTTCGACTCGATGTAGTCCCAGTCGTAGTCGACGCCCAGGCCGGGTCCCTCGGGCACCGTGACCATCCCCTCGTCGTCGACGGTGTCGAGCATGTCGGAGTAGTCGCCCTCGTACACCGGCGGCTGCGTGTTCGGGCAGTCGGGGTGGACCAGCGCGAGCTCGTAGTAGTTCGTGTTGCGGATCGCCGCGATACAGTGGCGCTGTGCCGGTCCGGGCGCGTGGAACTCCACGTCCATCCCGAAGCCCTCCGCCACCTTCGCGCGTTTCATCGCGCCGGTGATCCCGCCGTCGTACTCGGGGTCCGCCCGCAGGAAGTCCGTGGACTCGTTGGCGGCGAAGTCGGTCGCCGGCTCCAGCCCGCGGACGTGTTCGGTCTGGAGGATCGGGGTATCGAGCGCCTGACGGAGCTTCCGGTGGGCGTGCTGAGAGATGCCGCCGTCCCGGTAGGGGTCCTCGTACCAGAAGAACCCCTCCTCGTCGAGCGCGCGGCCGAGTTTCAGCGCGTCGGCGTAGGTCTCCAGTTCGCAGGCCGGGTCGTGCATCAGGTCCATCTCGTCGCCGACGCGCTCGCCGACGGCGTGGACCGCGTCGACCTCCCGGTCGAGGTCGCGGGACCCCTCGCTGCCGCCCCAGCCGTGGATCTTGAAACCGCCGTACCCCATCTCCAGGCAGTCCTCGGCGAAGTCGGCGAACGCCTCGGGCGTGTCGAGCCCGCCGTTCTCGTCTCCGTGGTAGGTCGAGGCGTAGGCGGGGAACCGCGTCCGGTAGGTGCCCAACATCTCGTGGATGGGGGCGTCGTACTTCTTGCCGGCGTAGTCCCACAGCGCGATGTCGATGGGACCGATGCCCATCCGGTCGTACTTCCGCAGCGCCCGTTTCATCTCGCTCCAGTGACGCTCCCGTTCGAGAGGGTTCTTCCCGACGAGGTAGTCGGCGAAGGTGTTGATCTGTGCCGCCGCCGGGGAGTTCCCGCCGACGTACTCCCCGGTGATGCCCTCGTCCGTGTGGATCTTGAGGCCGAACAGTTTCCGTTCGGTCACCGCGCCCGGTTCGTACACGAGGTTGAACCCGTGCTGGTCCGTCCCGACGTCCTCGATGGGGTAGGAGAACTCGACGGACTCGATGCTGGTAATCTCTGACGCCATAGCCTACTATGTGACACCCCCGCAGATAAACGTAGGTGCCGAGGCCAGCACCACCGGAGGATTCATTTCGGCGTGGCGAGACGTGTGACGTGATATGGTAGGTCACACAGACTACGACTACAGCGGCGAGACCGCCGTAGTCACCGGGTCCACGAAGGGGATCGGGCGCGGCATCGCCGCCGGCCTGGCCGACGCCGACGCGAACGTCGTCGTCAACGCACGGTCGGAATCCGACGTCGAGTCAGTCGCCGCCGAACTGGACGAGCGGGGGACGGGCCGGGTCGTCGGCGTCGCCGCCGACGTCGGCTCGACCGACGAGATCGACGACCTGGTCGACCGGACCGTCGACGAGTTCGGGGAGATCGACCTGCTGGTCAACAACGCGGCCGTCTGGCCGGAGGAGGAGTCGCTCGTGGAGTCCGACGTCGAGCAGTGGGACCACACGATGGCCGTCAACGTCCGCGCGCAGTACTACGCCGCCAAGCGCGTCGCTCGGCACATGATCGACGAGGGCATCGAGGGCTGCATCGTCAACCACACGAGCCAGGCCGGCGACCGGCGGACCGGCCCGTTCGGGCTCTACGGCATCTCGAAGACGTCGATCAACGGGCTGACCTGGCGGATGGCCCAGGAACTGGCCGAACACGGCATCCGGGTGAACGCGATCTCGACGGACGTGACCGAGACGGCACAGACCCGCCACGAGGCAGAACAGGCGGCGAGAGACGACCCCGGCCGCACTGCCGAGGAGATACTGCAAGCCCGAGGCGAACAGCGTCCGCTCGGCCGCCTCGGCCAGCCGGAGGACCTCGCCGACGCGGTGCTGTGGCTCGCGAGCGACCGCGCGGACTACGTCGTGGGCGACATCGTCCGCGTCAGCGGGGGCGGCAACCTGGAGTGACGATGCGCTTCGTCGACACCCACACCCACACCTGGGGACCGAACACCGCGGAACTGCCCTGGCCCGAGACCGTCCTCCCGCCGGGCTGGGAAGGGCCCTACACCGCCCACGACCTCGTCGGCGATATGGACGCCGCCGGGGTCGACGAGGCGGTGATGGTGACGACGCCGATGTACGGCCGCGGCGTCCGGGCCAACGAGTACACGATGCGGTCCATCGAGGCGTACCCGGACCGCCTCTGGGGGGTCGGGCTGATGGACTTCTACGGCGACCCCGACGACGTCCGGAGTGACCTCCGGCGGGTCGTCGGCCACGACCGGATGCTCGGCGTCCGGATGCACGCCTGTCTCGCGTACGAGGAGCACTCGACGGAGCTGGACCGCACCGCCGACTGGATCCTCGACGACGAGCTGGCTCCGGTGTGGGCCGAGGCGGCCGAGCAGGAGACGGCCGTGTTCGTCTTCCCGAAGGCCGAGCAGCTCTCGATGCTCGCCACGCTCGCAGAACGCCACCCGGACGTCCAGCTCGTCGTCGACCACATGGCCTTCCCGGACGAGACGACCGACCCCGAGGAGGCCCCGTGGACGGACTTCGAGGCGCTGGCCGACCACGACAACGTCGCGGTCAAGGTGAGCTCGCTCCCCCGATCCAGCGAGGAGGCCTGGCCATACGAGGACCTGTGGGGGTACGTCCGCAACCTCGTGGACTGGTTCGGCGCGGACCGCCTGCTGCTCGGCTCGGACTACCCGTGGATGGACGACTGGGCGGACTACGAGGCCTGTCTCTCGTGGGTCGAGGAGACCCCGTTCCTCTCGGCGCGGGACTACTCCTACCTGGCCCACCGGACCTTCGAGCGGATCCACGGGGTGTGACCGTGGCCACGATCGAGCGCATCGAGACGGTGGAGTTCGCATACCCGCTCCCGGACGTGGGGACGCCCCCGGGCGGGTTCGACATCGTCTACGATCCCGGATCGACGATGGAGCGCCGCCTGTTCGCGGTCAGGGTCGAGTGCTCGGACGGGCTCGTCGGCGCGTACGTCGGGAGCAACTCGCCGGGCGCGGCACAGATGAACATCGTCGCGGACTACCTCGTCGGCCGGGACCCCGCCAGGCACGAACACCACTGGAGCGAGGTCAAGCGCGCCTTGCGGAAGTACGACCGGATGGGGATCGGCCCGCTCGACATCGCGCTGTGGGACTACGCCGGCAAGAAGTACGACGCCCCGATCCACGAACTGCTCGGGACGTACCGCGAGCGGCTGCCGGCCTACGCCTCGACCTACCAGGGCGACCGCAGCGGCGGGCTGGACTCGCCGGCGGCGTACGCCGACTTCGCCGAGGTCTGTCTCGACCGCGGCTATCCGGGGTTCAAGGTCCACGGGTGGGACGGCGACTGGCGCGACCCGGACCTGCTGGAGCGGACCGTCCGCGCGGTCGGCGAGCGCGTCGGCGACCGGATGGCGCTGATGGTCGACCCGGCCTGTGACCTCGACACGTTCGCGGAGGCGGTCCGGATCGGTCGGGCCTGCGACGATCACGACTACCGCTGGTACGAGGACCCCTACCGGGACGGCGGCATCTCACAGCACGGTCACCGGAAGCTCCGACAGACGCTGTCGACGCCGCTGCTCCAGACCGAGCACGTCCGCGGGCTCGAACCCCACGTCGACTTCGCGGCGACGGAGGCGACGGACCTCCTCCGGGCGGACCCCGAGTACGACGGCGGGATCACCGGCGCGATGAAGATCGTCGCCGCGGCCGAGGGGCTGGGTCTGGACGTGGAGTTCCACGCCCCGGGGCCGGCCCAGCGCCACTGCATCGCGGCGACGCGCAACACCTCGTTCTACGAACTGGCGCTGGTCCACCCGGACGCGCCCAACACGACGCCGCCGGTGTACGAGGGGGACTACGCCGACGACCTCGACGCGATCGACGCCGACGGGACCGTGCCGGTACCCGACGGGCCGGGCCTGGGCGTCGACTACGACTGGGACTACGTCGAGGACAACGCCGTCGGCCGGCGAACCTACGAGTAGGACCCCAAACACCTAATTGCCCGTCCCACGAGTCTCTCGCGTATGGCACACGACCGCGTCCTGCTCGCGATCGGCCCCGAAGACCGAGACAGCCTGAACACCCTCGTGGACGCCGCCATCGACCTCGCGGAGCCCGCGGGTGCCACCGTCTACCTGCTGTACGTCTTCCCCCGGGACGACTACGAGACGGTGATGGAACAGATGGACATCGACACGACGACCAGCGGGCTCACGCCGGACGAGGTCGCACAGCGCCACGAGAGCGTCAGGGAGCCGGCCGAGCGCCTGGAGTCGCTGGGCATCGACTACGAGATCCGCGGCGTCTCCGGCGGGAACGCCTCGGACCAGATCGTACGCAAGATCGAACAGGTCGAGGCCGACGTGGCCGTCGTCGGCGGCACCAAGCGGTCGCCGGCCGGGAAGGCGATGTTCGGCGACCACGCCCAGCAGGTCCTGCTGAACGCGCCCGTCCCGGTGCTGTACGTCAAGCGAGAGTGAGCTAACCGTCGGCCGGCTGCCCGCCCTGGTCGCCGTCGGGCATCCCGGCGACCATCCGCTTGACGATGTCGTCCTGTGTCGCCGTCTCGCCGTCGATCACGCCGGCGTCGGTGCCCTGGTGCAGGACGTGGATGCGGTCGGCGGCCCGCCGGATGTAGTCGAGGTTGTGCGAGATGAGGATGATCGAGATCCCCTGGCTCTGCATCCGGTCGATGAGTTCGAGCACGCGCTCGGCCCCCTCGACGGAGAGGGCGCTGGTCGGCTCGTCCATGATGATGATCTCGGGGTCCGAGAGCATCGTCCGCGAGATACTGACCAGCTGGCGCTCGCCGCCGGAGAGGTTCGACACCTTCTCCTCGACGTCGACGCCGATGTTCAGTTCGTCGAGCAACTCCTGGGCTCGCTCGCGCATCGCGCCCTTGTTGAGGACACCGAGCAGCCCGCCGGTGCCGGCGACCTCCTCGCGCCCGAGGAAGATGTTCTGCGTGACCGTGAGGTTCCCGGCGATCGCGAGGTCCTGGAACGTCGTCTCGATCCCCAGTTCCTTCGCCCGCCGCGGCGAGTCGATCTCGACCGCCTCGCCGTTGATGCGGATTGTCCCGCCGTCGGGCTGGAGCGCGCCCGCCAGACACTTGATGAGCGTTGACTTCCCGGCCCCGTTGTCCCCCGCCAGCGCCAGCACCTCGCCGCGGCGCAGCCGCAGCGTCACCCCGTCGAGGGCGACCACCTCACCGAACCGCTTCGTGATGTCTTCCATCTCGACGATGTAGTCCTCGCCGGTCTCGCTCATACGGAACGTGTCAACGCTTGTCGTGATAAGCGTTCGGACGCGAACGCGCTCGCGGTGTGTGTCCAACCCCCAAAGCTATAACATCACTCCACAGATAGGTTCACGGTATGTTGCAATCGGTGGTGGAGGAGAGCGACGTCGGCCGTCGGGTGACGCTTCAGGACCTGAGTCGCTACGGCCCGATGCTCGGCCTCGTGGGGCTGTACGTCGCGTTCACCTTCCTGAACGAGCGGTTCCTCACGGTCCAGAACCAGGTAAACGTCCTCCAGCAGGTGTCGATCATCGGCATCATGGCGATCGGCGTCACCTTCCCCATCCTCTGTGCGGAGATCGACCTCAGCATCGCGCAGGTGATGGAGATCGCCGGGCTCACGATGGCGACCCTCGCCGTGGGTGCCCGGCTGTTCGAGGGGTTCGCGGTCCCCGTCGTCGTCGCCATCGTCGCCGGGATCGCGCTCGCGTCGTCGTTCGGCGCGCTGTCGGGCTTCGTCACGGCGCGGTTCGGAGTCCCCTCTTTCATGACTACCCTCGCCGTCCTGTTCCTCGCGGACGGCCTCGGTCTCATCGTCTCGGGCAACAGGCCGATCATCGGCCTGCCGCCGACACTCACCGGTATCGGCGGGGCGCGCGTGTTCGGCTTCCCGAGCATCGTCCTCGTGTTCCTCCTCCTGCTGGTGGTCTCGCAGTTGCTGCTCTCGTACACCCGGTTCGGGCTCTACATCTACGCCATCGGGGGCGACCGGACGGCGGCCGAGCGGATGGGGATCAACGTCACGGCCGTCCGGATGGGGACGCTCGTGATCTCGGCCGCGTTCGCGGCCGTCGCCGGCCTCGTGACCCTCGGACGGCTCGGCAGCGCGGTGCCGACGATGGGTGCCGGTCTCCTCTTGCCCCCGATCGCCGCCGTCATTCTCGGCGGTGCGGACCTCTTCGGCGGGTCCGGGAATATGGTCGGGACCCTCATCGGCGTCCTCATCCTCGGGGTCCTCAGCAACGGCCTGAACCTCCTGGGCGTCGACCCGGCCGGGCAACTGGTCGCACAGGGTATCGTCCTGATGCTCGCGGTCCTCGCGAACGTCCTGGGGCGGGACTGATCCCGACTCCCGGCACCGACACTGGTTTCCCAAAGTGAAGTTATTACTTACCGATAACTCTTTGATCCCGGGGTCCGTCACTCGTGAGCGTATGGCACGACCCATCCGCAGACGTCGGTTTATCCGGAGCAGCGCACTCGTCGGAACGGCACTCCTCGCTGGCTGTGGCGGAGACGGCGGAGACGGCGGCGACGGTGGAGACGGCGGTGACGGGGGAGACGGTAGCGATGGCGGCGACGGCGGCGACGGCGGCGACGGCGGGATGACAGAGACCGAGACGACGAGCAGCGGGCCGCCGTCTGCGGCCCTCTCGGTCCCGTCGCTCGAGTTCACGTTCTTCGCGCGGATGCAGAACGCCTTCGACCAGGCCAAGAGCGACGGCTTGATCGCCGGCGACTCCTCGTTCTACGACGCCGGCAACAACCAGAGCCAGCAGGTCTCCGACGTGGAGACGGCCATCTCCAACGAGGTGGACTTCCTGATGATCTCCGCGATCACGGCCGAGGGCGTCATCAACGCCATCCGGCAGGCCAACGAGGCCGGCATCCCGGTCGTCGCGATCGACCGGAACGTCGCCGAGGGCGACACGGTCACCTACGTCGCGTCCGACAACGTCCAGCTGGGCCGTCGGTCGACCGAGCTCTGTCTGCAGTTTATGCAGAACGCCGGCGATCAGGACACCTACAACGTCGTCCAGCTGGAGGGGACCCCCGGAGCCAGCGTCACCAACGACCGCGGACAGGGGTTCAGCAACGCCGTCGAGAACAACGACAGCCTCAGCCGGCTCGCCAGTCAGACGGGGGAGTTCTCGACGCAGAACGCCCTCAGCGTGATGGAGGACTTCATCACGCAGTACGGCGACGAGATCGACGGCGTGTTCTGTCAGAACGACCTGATGGCGCTGGGCGCACACCAGGCCCTCCAGAACGCGGACATGTCCGTCCCCGTCACCGGCATCGACGGGACGCAGGCGTGGGTCGAACTGTTCGCCGACAACGACACGTACGGGACGATCGCCCAGCTGCCCGAGGAGATGGTCACCACGGCCATCGACCGGGCCACGGCCCACCTCGCCGGGGAGGAGGTCGAGGACACCATCGTCATCGAGGGGCTGGAGGTCACGCAGGACAACGCCAGCGACTACCTCGACCAGTACTTCTGAGGCCGCTCCGGGGCCACGTTATTTGTCGTGCGGTCACGTACCCCACGGTATGGTCCACGCAACGTGGGACGACTGGCTCGTCTCGGAGATCGAGGGGGCCGACCCCGACGGCGTCGCGGTCTGGTACCTCGGCTGCAACGGGTTCGTCCTCAGGTCCGCGGAGACGACCCTGTACGTCGACCCCTACTTCGCGGACGGGGACCCGCCGGACCTGCTGCGGATGATCCCAGTGCCGATGGACCCCGCGGACGCGACCGACTGCGACGCGGTCCTCGTCACTCACGAGCACATCGACCATATGCACCCGCCGTCGTACGGCCCGCTGGTCGGCGACGACGCGCCCGTGTACGCGCCCCAGGCGTCCTACGACGCCCCGGACTACGACGGCGACCTGCGACTCGACGCCGACCAGCGCCACGTCGTCGCGGCGGGCGAGACCTTCTCGGTCGGCGACTTCACCGTCCACACCAGGGGCGCGAACGACGGCGACGCCGTCGAACCGGTCTCGTACGTGATCGACCACGACGCCGGCACCTTCTTCCACGCCGGCGACAGCAAGCCCGCCGACGCCTTCGCGGACGTGGGGCGAGCGTTCGACATCGACGCGGGCGTCCTGGCCTTCGGCACCGTCGGCAATATCCGGTACTCCGAGGACGACGAGACCCGGCGGACGAAGTGGTACATGGACGAGAACGAGGTCGTCGAGGCCGCGAACGCCCTCGAACTTGACCGGCTGCTCCCCTCGCACTACGATATGTGGCGCGGCGTCGAGGCCGACCCGAAGAGCCTCCACGACCACGTCGCCTCACACGAGTATCCGAGAGTGCTCGACGTGGTCCGGGTCGGCGACCGGGTGGACCTCGGGAGCCCCGGCGTCGTGCGGCCGTCGACGCACCGCTGAGTGGGTCGCGCGACCGCGAGACGCAGCCGGCCTCAGAGCTCGACCGCAGCGCCCGTCTCGCTGGCCTCGTAGACGCCTTTCAGCGTTCGGATGTCGACGAGGCCGTGGTCGCCGTCGGCGTGTGGCTCGGTGTCGGTCAGCAGGCAGTGGGCGAAGTACTCGAACTCCTCCTCCATCTGGTCGATCCCGTCGAAGTCGATCGTCAGGTCGCTCTCGCCGTGGGCGACGTGCAGGCGGCGCTCGTCCCACGGGTAGAACGCCGGTTCGACCCTGAGCTCGCCGGCCGTACCGGTGACGCGGATGTGACTCGCCAGGTGCGCGTTCTGACTCGCCGTACACATCGCGGTGACGTGGTCCGGGAACGCCACCTGGAAGGCGGCGTGTTCGTCCGGCACGTCGTCGAACTCCGGGGCGACGGAGTGGGCGGTGCCGTACACCGCCGTCGGGTCCGCGTCGAGCAGGAACCGCGCGGTGTTCAGCGAGTAGATGCCGATGTCCATCGCGGCACACCCCCCGGAGAGATCCCAGTCCAGCCGCCACTGGTCGGCGTCGGGGACCAGTTCGAGGATGGGCTCGGTCATGTTGCCGTGGACGAACACCGGGTCGCCGACGTAGCCGTCCCGGATGAGGTCTCTCGCTCGTCGGACGGCCGGCTCTGTGTGCATCCGGTAGGCGACCATCAGCGGGACGTCGTGGGCGTCGCAGGTCGCGACCATCCGCTCGGCCCGCTCGACGGTCGCCTCCATCGGCTTCTCGCAGAGGACCGCCTTCCCGAGCTCCGCGGCCGTCTCGACGAACGGGAGGTGTTCGGCGTTCGGCGTCACGACGTAGACGGCGTCGTACGCGTCGCTGGCCTCGCCGTCGTGGAACTGCTCGTAGGTGATCCCGCGCTCGACCGTCGGCGAGTCCGCGCCGACGGACTCGGCCTTCGCGGCGTCGCCGCTCACGAGGACCGTCGTCTCACAGAGGTCGGCGGCGGCCACGGCGGGCATCGCCTGTTCCCGCGTCCACCAGCCGACGCCGATCATCGCGATCCGGACCGGATCGTCCGTCTCCGTGACGTGCTGCCAGTCACGACGGGTGAAGTCGGTCGTGAGTGCGTCGAGCTCCATACCGAACGTTCAGGACCAGTGATGAAAGAACTACCGCCGCCCTCGTACGGACTACTGTCGATCGGTTCCGGACAGCGCCGATCCCGGGGTCGGCGCGTCCCGATGAAGCGCTACAACAAACCGTCTCACTCCCGGACGGCGTCGCCGACGTCGGCGAAGGCTCGCGTCAGCAACGCGCCGTCGACGCCGACCGCGACGTACTGCGCCCCGGCGTCGATCCAGCGACGGGCCATCTCGGGATCGTCGGCGTACGTCCCGACGACGGCGTCGTGGTCGGCCGCGCGGTCACACACCTCGTCCATCAGGTCCGTGACCCGCGGATCGTCGACCTGACCGGGGAGCCCGACCGACTGTGAGAGGTCGTACGGGCCGAGAAACAGCACGTCGATGCCGTCGACGGCGGCGATGTCGTCCAGGTTCTCGACGCCGCGCTCTCCCTCGATGTGGACGACCACGGTCACCCGCTCGTTCTGCCGTTCGGTGTACTCGGGCCCGCCGGTGTAGCCACTCGCACGGACGTACGGCGAGAGGCCGCGCGACCCCAGCGGGTCGAACCGCGCGTGGTCGACCGCGGCCGCCGCGTCTCCAGCAGTCTCGATCTGCGGGATCTCGACCCCGGCGGCACCGATGTCGAGCGCGCGCTGGATCTCGGCCTCGCTGTTGGTCCGGACCCGGACGATCGGAGCAGCCCCCGCCCGCTGTGCCGCCGCACACATCGCGACTGTCGTCTCCGCGCTCAGCGGCCCGTGTTCCTGGTCGAGGACCGTGAAGTCGAGGCCGGCCTCGCCGGCCATCTCGGCCGCCATCGGTGAGTCGAGCAACTGGAACGTCCCCACGACCGTCTCACCGTCCCGGAGTCGCTCGCGAAGGGTCGTCGAAGGCATACCGAGACGACGGGCGGGGCGGGTATGAAACTATGGGAGCAGTGTCACGTTCGGCCTGGCCGAACGCTCTGGCCGACAGATGGAACGAAGGACCCGGGTTGAATAACAAACTTACTCGTGTTATATACTCGCGGCACTCCCCCGATGGCCGACGCTACCGGCGGTGTTCAGTATAGCAGAACACAAGTCCTTACTAATCGAACGACCGTTCGTGCGATCGCCGACGGGGATCGCGCCTCCCGTCGGGTCGTCACGAGTAGGCCATGTTGATCTCGATGACGTTGGCGGCCGAGCGGAGCAGTTCCGGGATCTCCTCGTGGAAGCGGTCCCCCTCGATACGCGTCGTCGGCCCCGAGACGCTGAGTGCCGCCACGAGGTCGCCGTCCTCGGGGACCACCGGGGCGGCCACACAGCGCAGGCCCGGCAGTCGCTCCTCGCGGTCGTAGGCGTAGCCGCGCTCTCTGATCTCGGCGAGTTCCGCCTTCAGTTCCGTCCGGTCCGTGATGGTGTTCTCCGTCCGCGCCGGGAGGCCGTGGGCGTCGACGATCTCGTCGACGCGTTCCTCCGGCAGTTCCGCGAGGATGGTCTTGCCGAGCGCCGTGCAGTGGAGCTTCACCCGCTTGCCGGCGTAGGTGTCGACCGTGACGGCCTGGGTTCCCTCCGCCCGGGTGATGTAGACGCCCTCGCCGTGTTCCTCGACCGCGGCGTTGGCCATCTCGCCCGTCTCCTGGGCCAGCGAGGCGACCTCCGGTCGGGCCTTCTCGTAGATGGCCATCCGGTTGCGCTTGTACTCGCCGAGTTCGAGGAACCGCAGGCCCACGCGGTAGGCGTCTCCTTCGTTCGTGACGTATCCCTCGTCCTCCAGGGTCTGCAGGTGGTTGTGAACGGTGCTCTTCGCGATCCCGAGGTCGTCCGCCACCGCCGTCACGCCGGCCCCGTCCAGCCGTTTCAGCGCCTCGACGATTCGCAAGGAGGTCCTGGTCGCCGTGATCGTGTTTCCCTCCGGTGCCATAGCCGAGACAGGAGCCCGTCCTCCTTAGTTCTGTTCACTACGCCGGAACGGCCATCCCGACGCGGGGGACGCTACGACAGCCAGGGGATATCGTCGTGGAAGCGGCGGAGCGCGTCGGGGCCGGTCAGCGCCGTGACAGCGCCGGCCCGCGTGGTTGTGACGGCTCCGGCCGCGTTCGCGAGCGCGAGCGCCCGGTGTGGGTCCCGCACGCCGTGTGTCACCGCGGCGACGAACCCCGCGAGAAAGGCGTCGCCGGCACCCGTCGTATCGACCGGGTCGACGTCGTACCCCTCGTGCCGAGCCCGGCCGGCCACCGGGCTGTCGTCGGTCCCGTAGCAGAACGCGCCCGCGTCCCCGAGGGTCAGGACCACGGTGTGTGGCCCCGCGTCGGCCACGGCGCGCGCCAACGCCGGGGGGTCCGCGGCCTCGAACCCCGCAACCGCCAGCTCGTCCGGCGTCGCCGTGACGACGTCGACGTCCGGCAGCGCGCCGCGGACGACCGCGCGGAACTCGTGGCGGCTGTGCCACATCTCGGGTCGCCAGTTGGGGTCCAGCGACACCGTGCAGTGGTCCGTGGCCCGCGACTGCAACTCCAGCGTCGCGGACCGGCTCGGCTCGACGCTCATCGTCACGCCGGTCGTGTGGACCCACGACACCGACCGCAGCGTGTCGTCGGTGACGGTCCCCGGCCGGAGTCTGGTGTCCGCGCCCCGCTCCCGGTAGAAGACGAACGACGGCCCTCGCTCGGTGTCGTGGGTGACGAGCGCGAGCGTCGTCCGCGCGTCGTCGTCGGTCACGAGCAGGTCGGGCGGGATGTCCGAGGCCTCGAAGTGCGCCCTGAGGAACGCCCCGAGGTCGTCGGTCGCCAGCCGCGTCCAGCACAGCGGGGGAACGCCGAGCCGGTCCAGCGCCATCGCGGCGTTCGCGCCGGAGCCGCCGAAGGCCGGTTCGTACCCGCCGGCGTCGCCCGGGGGGCCGGGGTCGCGTGGAACGAAGTCCACGAGCGCGTCGCCGGCGACCAGGATCGTCGGGTCCGTCGACATAGTGGCTCGATAGCACCCACCGCTATTTATTGGTTCGTGCGACGGCCGGTCACACCGTCACTCCGACAGCGGCGGGTCCCGGTCGCCCCAGGCCGCCGCGAAGCCGGCGACGCCGTTCTCCGTCTCGGGGTGGTCGACGTGTGCGTCGAGGACGTCCGGCGACATCGTGATCGCGTCGACCCCGGCCTCGTAGAGGGTCGTCGCCTGTGTCGTGTTCCGGATGCTCGCGGCCAGCACCTCCGTCTCGAACCCCTGCGCGTCGAAGACCGACTGGATGCGGCGAGTCGTCGCGACCCCGTCCGCGCCCGAGTCGTCGATGCGACCGACGTAGGGAGCGACGAACGCCGCGTCGTTTTTCGCGGCCAGCACCGCCTGCTCGACGCTGAAGACCACGGTCGTCCCCGACGGAACTCCGTCCGCACGCAGGCGGGCGAGCGCCTGGAAGCCCGCCCGTGTCGCCGGGAGTTTCGCGATCACGTGGTCGGCCCAGTCCTGGTAGCCCCGCGCCTCGCGGACCATCCCGTCCGCGTCCTCGGCCAGCACCTGCGCGAACACCGGGCCGTCGACGATGTCCGCAGCGGTTTCGACGACGTCCCTGTACCGGCGGTCGGTGTCGGCGACGATGGACGGGTTCGTCGTCACGCCGTCCACGACGCCCAGTCGGTCGGCGGACCGGATACGTTCCGGGGACGCCGTGTCGAGGTATACGTTCACGACGGGTGCGTTCGGTATCGACGCGAAAGAAGCTATCGACGGGCGCGAGCCCGGTGCAGGACCCCGACCGATCACCGTTTCACAGGAAACAACACGAAACAAACGAACCACGACACCGTACAACACGACTCAAACCCGCCGTGGGAGAGGAGAGGGGACCTCTGGGGCCGAATCCGCTTTCTGACGGTGCGCTCTGGTGTCTCGATTTGTCCGACACGCCCGCTCGTAACAAACCCGCTACCGCACAGAACGACCGACGGCGAGGACGACAAGCCGACGTGATATCCCGGTCCTGCACCCTCGATCATCGACAATCTTTATGTACCAACGGTTTAATGAGTACTCTATGCGAGGTAGTAACAGGCGTAAGTTCCTGAAAGCGACTGGCGCAGCGATCACGACCGTCTCCCTTGCCGGGTGTGGCGGAAACGGCGGCGACGGGGGCGGCGGCGACGGCGGTGACGGCGGCGACGGGGGCAGCAACGGCAGCGACGGCGGCTCCACCGGGGACGGGGGCGGCGGTGGCGGCAACTCCCTCGACAAGGTCGGGATGACGGCGTACGTCCGTGGCGGCTCGTGGATCACGGCCTACATCGAGGCCGCGCGGTTCTACGCCGAGGACCAGGGCATCGAGCTCGACGTCCGGCCGAACCAACAGAGCGCCCAGAAACAGGTCTCGGACATCCGCGAGTTCGCCAACAGCGACCACGACGCCATCCTCGTCGGGGTCTGGCAGACCGGGGCCGCGGAGGGTGCGATCAACCAGGCGATCCAGGGCGGGACACCGGTGTTCGCGACCAACGCCGACACGTCCAGTTCGGAGATCCCGCTGTACGTCGGGTTCAGTAACTACGACGGGGGTGCGAGTTCCGGCGAGCAGATGCTCAACGCCCTCGAAGAGCAGTACCCCGACAAGGACCAGTACCGCGTGCTGAACGTCCGCGGGGTCCAGGGGAACCAGTCGGCCAACCAGCGCTCGCAGGGGTTCCTCGACGTGATGGCCGAGCAGGACAACGTCGAGGTCGCACAGACGCTCAACGGCGAGTACGCCCGGGACGTGGCCCAGTCCACGACCCAGGAGTGGATCCAGGCCAACGGCCGCGTCGACGGCATCTACTCGGGGAACCTCTCGATGGGGCTGGGCGTCGTGCAGGCGCTCCGGAACCTCGATATGCTGGTCCCCAGGGGCGAGGACGGTCACATCTGCCTGACTCAGATGGACGGCAGCCCGGAGGTCAACCCCCTCGTCGGCGAGGGGATGATCGACGCGGCGGTCGACCAGCCCAACTACTTCTACAACCCCATCGCGATGTACTACATGCGGGAGTACGTCGAGAGCGGGATGGACGACAGCGTCATCCCGGAGGTGGGGTCGGAGGTCTCCTCGGACCAGCTGACCATCGAGCCCGGCCAGCACAAGGGAGTCGAGCTGTGGTCGGAGCCCATCTGGGAGCCGGGCATCATGCGCGAGCAGAACGGCCACCCGTGGTTCCGTACCAACAGCGTCGTCATCACGCAAGAGAACTACGATCAGCCGTTCCTCTGGGGTAACGTCTGGGGCTAACGCTACCGATGGCAACGGAACAAGGATTCCTCGGCCGGGCCTTCGGGGACCGGGACGACGTGCTGCTGACGCTGTTAGACAATATGATCTGGCCGATCCTGGCCGTGGTACTGCTGGGGGTGCTGGTGTTCGTCCCCCAGACGTTCAGGTCGGTCCAGCTGATCCTGTGGGGGGCCGTGCCGATCGGGCTGCTCGTGCTGGCGGAGAGCCTCTGCCTGCTGTCGGGGCACTTCGACCTCTCGATCGGCTCGATCGCCGGCTTCTCGGCGATGTTCACCGGGATGATCCTCGGCACGTGTCCGAGCTGCTGGTCGCTGACGACCAGCCCGTGGATCGGGTTCGCCGTCATCCTGACCGTCGGCGCGCTCATCGGCCTCGCCAACGGGGTGATGATCGCGAAGGTCGGGCTGAACCCGTTCCTGCAGACGCTTGCCTTCCTCATCATCTTCGAGGGGGCCAAGACGGCGATGCAGACCCAGCCGGTGACCGGTCTCCCGCGGCTGTACACGCAGGTCGGCGGGACGCCGCGGTTCGCCATCGGGCTGATGCTCGTCGCGTTCCTGATCGCCGGCCTCCTCCTGCGGTACACCTCCCTCGGACAGGCGGTGTACGCGCTGGGGAGCTCCGAGCACTCCGCCCGCGAGGTCGGGGTCGACACGGAGCGGCTCATCATCGTCATCTACACGGTCAGCGGCTTGCTCTCGGCCATCGCGGGGCTGATGCTGACCGGGTTCGTCGGCGTCGTCCCGCCGCTGATCGGCGAGGGACTCGTGTTCCAGGCGTTCGCCGGTGCGGTCATCGGCGGCATCAGCCTCTTCGGCGGCCGGGGGAAGATCACCGGCGCGCTCGGCGGTGTCATCCTCATCCAGGTCGTGCAGTCGGCGCTGAACAACAGTCCGGTCATCGGCGCGACGCAGATCCAGATGATAAACGGGATTGTCTTGCTGGCCGCGATCCTGCTGTACAGCACGCAGACGAAGCTCCGCGCTCGCATCCTCGCGAGTGGTGCGGTATGAGCGTCGAAGACGCCGCTCCGACGGAGCAGGCCACCGCCGAGGCCGACCCGGCGGACCACGAGGGGGAGCCGAAGCTCCGAACCGAGAACGTCACCAAGCAGTTCGGTCGCATCGTGGCCGTCGAGGACGTCTCGCTGGAGATCCAGCCCTCGGAAGTGTTCGCGCTCGTGGGCGACAACGGGGCCGGCAAGTCGACGCTGATGAACATGCTCAGCGGCGTCCACGAGCCCACGAAGGGGCAGATCTACAAGGACGGTCAGCCGGTGAACTTCGACAACCCCTCGGACGCGCGGGCCACCGGCATCGAGACCGTCTACCAGGACCTCGCGCTGATGGACGACCTCGACATCGCGACGAACATCTTTATGGGGCAGTTCCCGCGCAACGGCTTCGGCCCCTTCCGGTTCATCGACTGGGACGAGACCTACGAGCGCGCCGAGCAGATCATGATGGACCAGCTCGGCCGCGACGTCGACATCAAGACGGAGGTCGAGTTCCTCTCGGGGGGCCAGCGCCAACTGGTCGCCATCGGCCGCGCCCTGGCGTTCGACCCGGACGTCATCATCCTCGACGAGCCGACGAGCGCGCTCTCGGTCGACGCGACCCGCCTCGTCCAGGACACCATCGACAAACTGGCCGACCAGGGCATCACAATCGTCATCGTCAGCCACAACATCGAGTCCGTCCTGGAACACGCCGATCGCATCGGCGTCCTGTTCCAGGGCTCGCTCGTCGACATCAAACAGCCCTCGGAGACGGACCTCGAGGAGCTGAACGAGCTGATGACGACGGGGACGCTTGCGACCGGGCGACTGGACGACTAGCGAGGAACCGACCGCAGGGGGGTTCCTCGCGGACGCGGACCGACCCACGGTTTTTCTATCCCGTCGACCGACGTACCAGTATGGCTATCGACACGCCCGAACGAGTCGTCGACGTCGAGTGCGAGACCGGCGAGGGGCCGCTGTGGCACCCCGACGACGAGTACGTCTACTGGTGTGACATCCCCCGGGGACACGTCTACCGGTACGACCCCGCGGTGGGGGGCCACGAACGCGTCTACGAGGACGACCGCGAGCGGATCGGCGGCTTCACGATCCAGCGGGACGGCTCGCTGCTGCTGTTCCAGGAGGCCGGCGCGGTTCGCCGGCTCTCTCGGGAGGACTGGACGACCGAGACCGTCGTCGCTCCCGACCCCGACCGCTTCCACGAGCGGTTCAACGACGTGATCGCCGACCCCGAGGGGCGGGTCTTCGCCGGCGTGATGCCCGACACCGAGCGGGACCTGCCCGGCCAGCTCTACCGGCTGGACACCGACGGGACGTTCGAACTCGTCCGGGAGGCCTGCGTGCTCCCGAACGGGATGGGATTCACGCCCGACCTGTCGCAGTTGTACTTCACCGACACCTGCGAGGTCGACCCCGACGAACCGGGGTACGTCTACCGGTACGACTACGACCGCGCGAGCGGTGCGATCTCCGACCCCGAGGTGTTCGTCGACGCAGGCGACATCGAGGGCTACCCCGACGGGATGACAGTCGACGACGAGGGCCACGTCTGGTCGGCGTTCTGGGACGGGGGCGCGCTCCACCGGTTCGCGCCCGACGGCACCCACGAACGGGCCGTTGCGTTCGATCCACGGAAGGTGTCGTCGCTGACCTTCGCCGGCGACGACCACGACACGGCCTACGTCACGACCGCCTGCGTCGAGACCCGCGAGACGGAAGGCGAGGGCGCGGGCAGCCTCTACCGCGTCGCCCTCGGCGTCTCGGGCCGGGCGGAGTTCCGGTCGGCCGTCGATCCCTGACAGCGCTCAGCCGTCGGCTCGGACCTGCTCCCGCAGCCCGCGCATATAGCCGATGGCGAACAGCCGCCCCTTCGTGTGGTAGCCGGGGTTGGAGTTGTCCTCGCCGGCCATCGTCGGCACGTGGTCGGGTCGCATCGGCACGTCGTCGTCGACGTGGCGCTCGTAGGCCCGCATCGCCGCCAGCATATCCGTCGGCCCGTCGTCGTGCCAGGTCTCGACGAACCGGTCGGTGTCGCCCTCGACGTCCCGGAAGTGGACGAAGTTGATGCGATCGCCGAAGTGCTCGATCGCCTCGGGGACGTCAGCCCCCATCGCGGCGAAGTTGCCCTGACAGAACGTGACGCCGTTGTACTCGCTGTCGTAGGCGTCGAGCACGCGGTCGTAGTTCTCGACGCTGGTCGCGATGCGGGGGATGTCTCGCAGCGACTCCCGGGGCGGGTCGTCTGGGTGCAGTCCCAGTTTCACGCCGGCCTCCTCCGCGACGGGGGTGACCTCCCGCAGGAAGTACTCGATGCCGTCCCAGAGGTCCTCGTGGGTCGCGTCTGGCAGCGTCTCCGGCCCGCCGCGGGTCTTCTCGACGTCGAACTCGGTGACGTAGGAGCCACCGCGGGCCTCGACGTGGGCCGCCGTCCGTGCCCAGCGGACGCCCGCCATCCAGTCGTAACACACCACCGGGATCCCGACCTCGCCGCAGTTCCGGAGGAACTGCTTGAACACCTCGATGTCCTCGTCGCGGCCCTCGCGGCCGAGGCGGATGCGATCCGAGATGGGGACCGACCCCTCCAGGACGGCGAAGTTCAGGCCGACCTCGGCGAGCCAGTTCGACAGTCCCTGCAGGTCGTCGTAGGTCCACTGCGTGCGACCGTCGCCGATCTCCAGCGGGTGGATAACGGCGTCCTCGACGCCCATCTGTCGCGCGAGGTGCCAGCGGTCGTCCGGTTCGTGTGGCAATACGAGTGCGGGCGAAACCATACCCGCTATGCCGGGGCCGGGACACTAATACCCACCGCCCGCACGACGACCCCGACCGGAACCGCCCCCAAACGCTGATTTACCCGCCGGGAGACCGTACTGTATGGCAGACACCGAGCGTGCCGTCTACGTCCAGCGACTCGACCCCGACCAGCGCGAGGCGTACGTCGAGGCCCACGACGACGTGCCCGAGGGCGTGACAGACGCGATGGAACGTGGCGGCGTCGAGGAGTTCGAACTGTACGTCCGCGACGACGTCGCGGTCTGTATCCTCGAGTGCGAGGACCTGGACGCCTACCTCGACGCCGTCGACGGCGACGAGACCGTCGCCGAGTGGGAGCGTTACACCGGCCAGTTCAAGCAGTCCGGCGTCGACGCCGACGCAGATCCGGCGGACGGCATCCCGTTTATGGAACGGGTCTGGCGGTTCGACCCGGACGGCGAGTGAGACGCCGGCGGCGGTCGCGACGCCGTTGTCAGTGGCCCCAGAGGTTCCCGTCGGGGTCGTACCGGGCGTCCATGATCCGGTCCCACTGGTCGTCGGAGAGGTCGACCTCCGTGGCGGCGACGTTCTCGTCGAGCTGGTCGACCGTGCGAGCGCCGACGATGGGGACGCAGGTGAACTCGTCCCAGTCCATCAGCCAGCGCAGGGCCACCTGCGCGGGCGTGGCGTCGACCTCGTCGGCGACGGTCTCGACCTCGTCGAGGACGTGCCAGCCCCGCTCGGAGAGGTAGTAGTCGTCGAAGAAGTCGTCGAAGCTCCCCCGGGAGCCGTCCGGTGCCTCGACGGCCTCGGGGTCCTCCGGGTCGGCGCGTTCGTACTTCCCGGTGAGGAACCCGCCGGCCAGCGGCGAGTACGGACAGACGGCGATGTCCTGGTCGGCGCACACGTCGAGGTAGTCGCGCACGTCCTCGTAGTAGCCGGCGTGGTGGAGCGGCTGCGTGACGTCGAACCGCTCGAGCCCCTCGACGTCGGACGTCCAGAGCGCCTTCGTGAGCTGCCAGGCGGCCATCGTCGACGCGCCGAGGTAGTTGACCTTCCCCTCGCGCACGAGGTCGTTCAGCGTCCGCATCGTCTCCTCGATGTCGCTCTCCTCGTCCCAGCGGTGGATGTAGTAGAGGTCCAGGTAGTCGGTCCCGAGCCGGTCCAGCGTCCCCTCGACCTGCTCCCGGATGTGCTTGCGGCCCAGGCCGGAGTCGTTGGGGCCGGGCTCGCCCCAGCCGTCGAACGGGAAGTACACCTTCGAGGCGATGACGAAGTCCGACCGGTCGTGGTCGTCCAGCCACTCCCCGATGTACTGTTCGCTGGTGCCGTGTGGCGAGCCGTAGACGTTCGCGGTGTCGATGAAGTTGACCCCGCGGTCCCAGGCCGCGTCGAGCAGTTCGTGGGCCTCCTCGCGGCCCGTCTCGACGACGCCGTTGGTCTCCTTGCCGAAGCGCCACGTCCCGAGACAGAGTTCCGAGACGCGTGTTCCCGTGCTGCCGAGCCGTCGGTAGTTCATTCCACCGGCCCTTCGGACGGCGGTGTCAAACTGTTTTCCCTTCCGGCGGCTCGTTCGCCCGGACAGCTACCGGAACTCCGGAGCCACCTCGTCGCCGAACAGCTCCATCCCGCGGTGGTCGGGGAAGTCCAGGAACAGCAGCTGGAGCTTCTCGAACCCGAGGTCCCTGATCCCCTCGATCTGTTCGGCGACCTGTGCGGGCGTCCCGATGAGCATGTCCCCCTTCTCGCGGGCCTCGGCGGCGGTACTGAGCTGGTCGTCCATGTCCGACTCCTCGCCCCACGGGAGCGGGAAGATGTCCTCGACGGCCGACTCGACGGCGGCCTCGTCCTCGCGGACCAGCGCGTGGGCGAGCCACGACCGGTCTACCTCGTCCGGATCTCGCCCCTCGTTCTCCAGGTACTCGTCGAACTTCCGGGCCTTGAACTCGATCGAGCGGCCCCGCGCCCGACCGCTGATCTCGACGTTCCACTCGTCGGCGTGCCGGGCGGCGAGCCGGAGCATCTTCGGGCCCGCGCCGCCCACGACGATGGGCGGGTGGGGCTGACTGACCGGTTTCGGCTCGTTCAGCGCCCCGTCGATGGTGTAGTGGTCGCCCGCGAAGGTCGGATCCTCCTCGGTGAACATCGCCTTCACGACCCGGATCCCCTCCTCCAGCATCTCGATCCGGGTCCCGACGTCGGGGAAGTCGAAGCCGTAGGCCTGGTGTTCCTCCTCGTGCCAGCCGGCTCCGAGGCCGAGTCGGAGTCGCCCCTCGGAGAGGATGTCGACCGTCGTCGCCATCTTCGCCAGCAGCGCGGGGTTACGGTACGTGATCGACCCCACCAGCGGCCCGAGGTCGACGTCGTCGGTCCGCTCGGCGAGCGCGCTCAACAGCGTCCACACCTCGAACTCCTCGGCCTTCGGACCGAGCATGAAGTGATCGGGTGCCCAGAGTCCCTCGAGGCCGGTGTCGACGGCCGCGTCGACTCCCCGGAGGACCGTCTCCCTGTCGAGGCTCTCGAGCATCGGCGTGTCGCGGTGTACGCCAGCGCCCGCGTAGCACTGGACCATCCAGTCGAACTGCATAGGGCCACTGGCACCGGCACGAGAATAACTGTTTGGGACGCTCTCACAGCCCGCTGTGTGCGAGCCACCCGCCGTCGACCGCGAGGTTCGCGCCGGTGATGAACGAGGCCTCGTCGCTGGCGAGGAACACCGCGGCGTCGCCGATGTCCTCGGGAGTCCCGAACCGCGGCAGGAGCGTGTGCTCCTCGGCCTTGGCCACGTCCTCGTCGGTGTTGATGTCCTGTAACGGCGTCTCGATGTAGCCGGGGTTGACGCAGTTGACCCGGACGCCGTCCTCGCCCAGCTCCATCGCGAGGTCCCGCGTCATGTTGACCACGCCGCCCTTCGCCGCGGCGTACGGCGGCCCGCCGCCGCCCTCGAACCCGCGGACGGAGCCGATGTTGACGATCTGTCCCCCGCTGTCGACGAGGTGTGGCACCGCGAACTTCGTGCAGTAGAACGCGCCGCTCAGGTCGACGTCGATGGACCGCTGCCACTCCTCGACCGTCGTCGACTGGGAGTCGCCGACGATCTGGATGCCGGCGTTGTTGACGAGGACGTCGACGCCGCCGTAGGTCTCGACCGCCGTCTCGACCATCGCCTCGACGCTGTCGGGATCGCCGACGTCCGTCTCGACGAACGTCGCGTCCCCCGCCGTCTCCTCGGTGACGACGACGTCGGTCGGGGTCGTCACGTCGCTGTCGTACCGCGCCCCCTGTTTCGGCTCGCGCTGGAGGTCCGCGACGACGACGTTCGCGCCCTCCGCGCCGAAGCGCCGTGCGATACCGCGTCCGATGCCGCTCGCTGCGCCGGTGACGACGACCGTCCGGTCCGCGTGTCGCTCTCCAGACATAGGTAGTGATTCACAGCCAGTGACTTAACGCTATCCGAGACCGGCGTCCGAGGCAGACGCCGCGCGTATCTCCGTCGTCAGCCAACACCCGTCGTCGCCGGCCGTCGACCGGCGCTCGGCGCGCCACCGGTACGTCACCGTGGACCCGTCGGTCCGGACCCGAAGCGGCTGGGTCGCGACGCTTCCGTTGCGCTGTAGCGGTCTGAGTGTCACCGACTCGGCCGCCAGCAGCGGCCGGTACCGGCGTTCGAACGTGTCGACGTACGTCGAGACGGTCCCGAAACCCTGGCGGGCGGAGGGCGCGAGGAACTCCCACGTCGTCTCGATCCCCTCTCCCGTCCCGTCGTCCGTCAGTATCGCACCGATCTGCAACCGCACGGCCAGCGCCGGCGGCCGGTCACAGGTCGGTCGGAGGTCCCGGTACGCGGCCGCCGGCAGCGGGGGATCGAACTCGTGCCACTGGCCCGGCCACGCCCCGCCGAGCGCGCGGCCGTTCGGTTCCGGCGTCGGCGTCTCCGTCGCGGGTACGGGGGCCGGGGTCACGGTTCGTGTCCGTGTCGGCTCTCCCGGGCCGAACACGCCCTGACAGCCGCCGAGAACCAGACAGAGTCCGACGACCGCGAGCGTCGGCCACGCACGGTCCCGGCACATACGTGTGCGACGGTTCCACACGGTCTTGGTTCTTCCCATCGGCACCCCGGCCGGCGTGTCGACGACCGAGCTCGATGCTCCCGATCAGAACTATCAAACGAGTAGCTTATCACGAATTAGGATATAACTCGGACACGAGATCGCTACCGCGTCGACCACCGACTGACGGGACGATTCCTGTACCGACCGCCGAAATCGACGGTAACACGCCCGAGAAACCCCATCTGAACCACGCTGCCGACCCCGGTGGGATCGGGGCCGACCCGACCGTCGGAGCGAACGCCGACGAGAGACGAGGCTGCGAGTGTCACGGGGACGCCGTGTGGTGATCGAAGCGACGAGACAGCGACGGCGATCGGGACTCGGCCACCGATCGATACCGCCACCTCTCGTTCCCCGACGACGTAACAAAAATTTGGTACGATATACAAAATATAAGATATAGTGTACTTTCGTGTCGGGCCTCGCCGGACGACCCTCGCTACCGTCCGACGAGTACCGACTCGACCGTCGCGTCGCTCACCGGCCCGTCCGTCTGGTCGGCGGGGTTCGGGTCCGACCATACACGAGGTCCCGTCGTCGGTTCGCCCGACGGCAGTTCGAGCCGGCTACTCCGACGCTCCCGTCACCGGGTTGGTGAGCGTCCCGATCCCCTCGATCTCGACGTCGACCGTGTCGCCAGGTTCGAGCAGTTCCGGCGGGTCGCGGAAGATGCCGACGCCGCCGGGGGTCCCCGTGGAGATGACGTCCCCTGGCCGCAGCGTCGTGATCCCGCTGATGTACTCGATCAGCTCGTCGACGCCGAAGATGAACTCCGCCGTGTTCGACGACTGTTTCGTCTCGCCGTTGACGCGACAGGCGACGTCGAGACTCGCCGGGTCGAGCCGGTCGTCGGGGACCAGGGTCGGCCCCATCGGCGCGAACGTGTCGTAGCTCTTGCCGCGGAAGAACTGCTCGTCCGCGAACTGGGCGTCGCGGGCGCTCACGTCGTTGATCGCGGTGTAACCCGCGACGTAGTCCCGGGCGTTCGCCCGGCTCACGTCCTTCGCGGTCCGGCCGATCACGACGCCGAGTTCGACCTCGTAGTCGACCTCCTCGATCTCGGCGGGATGGACGATGGGGTCGCCGGGGTTCGTGACGGCGGTTCCGGCCTTGCCGAACAGCAGCGGTCGTTCGGGGATCTCCTCGTCCTGTTCCTCGGCGTGGTCGTGGTAGTTCAGGCCGACACAGATCACCTTCCCGGGACGCGGGACCGGTGCGAGGAGCTTCACCGCGGACTCCTGGACCGCTCGGTCGCTGGCGGCGTCGACGGCGTCCTCGACTGTGCGGAGGAAACCGGGAGAGGTGAACTGCTCGTACGCGACCTCCTCGCGGAGGCCGTCCAGGGGTACGATTCCGTCGTCGCGGCGGACGCCCCACTGGGGAGATCCGCCGGCGGTGTATCTGACGAACTGCATCGTGTGTCCCTGTCCACCGGGAGAACCTAACTGTTGTGTTCGCGGCTACGAGTACGTCAGGTTCACCTCGATGACGTTCGCGCTCCGCAGGATCCGCTCCGGGACGTCGTCGGTGAAGCGGTCGTCTCGCATCCGACTCTTCGGCCCCGAGACGCTGACCGCGGCGATGGCGTGGTCGTCCCGGTCGGTGATGGGTGCCGCGACGCACCGCATCCCCGGACGCGCTCCTCGTCGTCGTACGAGTAGCCGCGCTCCCGTATCGCTTCGAGTTGCTCGAACAGGGTGTCGCGGTCGGTGACGGTGTTCTCGGTCACCTCCGGGAGCCCGTGTCGGTCGAGGATCGCCTCGACCTCCTCGCGCGGACGGTGGGCCATGATCGCCTTCCCCAGCGCGGTCGTCTGGAGGGGTACGCGCATCCCGGCGTGGGTGTCCAGTTGGACCGCGTCGGACCCTCGGGCGCGGTACAGGAACACCCCGAGGCCGTGCTCCTCGATCATGAGGTTCGCGTGCTCGCCGGTCTTCTCCGCCAACTCGTTGATCTCCGGGCGCGCGATCTCGAACACTTTCCGGCGGGAGCGCGCCTGGTCCCCCAGCTGGAGGAACCGCGTGCTGACGTGGTACTTCTCCCCCTGCTTGACGAGGTACTGCTCCTGTTCGAGCGTCCGGAGGTGGTCGTGGACCGTGCTCGTCGGCCTGTCCAGCTCGTTCGCGACCTCGGAGACGCCCGCACCGTCGAGGTCCCGAACGGTCTCGACGATGTCCATAGAGATCTTCGCCGCCTTGATCGGAACGTCGTCGCCCATACCGGGCGAACGATTGACGCGGACAAAAGCGTTCCGCCATCGCCGGAAGCAACACCTCGACCACGAACCGATCGACCACCTCCCTGTCGTGAGACGAAGTTTTAATATCTACGACCGGAAATTCCCCTCGCAGGAACCCGTTCCGCTCGCGCCCAGCGCGAGGGCCGTCGGGACAGCCACCGAGTCATGACAGATACGACAGGACAGCGGCGGACCGATCCGCGGATCACAGTCTTGCACCACTTCGTCGGCGAGGACAGGAGCGCGATGGAGGCGCTGTTGGACGTCGTCCGACCCGCTGTCCCCGGCGCGCGGATCGCCGAACGGTCCGACGCCCAGGTGCGTCTTCGAGCGAAAGTCGACATCCTCAGCGGCGACCCGCCGAACGTGTTCGAGACCTGGCCCGGACAGAACCTCCGGCCGTACCTCGACGCCGACATCGTGAGCGACATCACCGATCTCTGGGAGCGCGCCGGGTACACCGACGTCTACTTCGACCACGCGAAGGAGACGGTCCGGTACGACGGCCGGTATCGCGCGATCCCGACGAACGTTCAGCGACAGAACAACCTCTTCTACGACGTCGAGTTACTGGAGCGGGCCGGCGTTGATCCGGCCCGACTCGACACCCCGGAGTCGCTGCGCGACGCACTCGAAGCGGTCGAGGAGGCGACCGACGCGGCGGGACTGCTGCTCCCGCAGAAACGGCCGTGGCCGGCGCTGGATCTGTGGGATATGCTCGTTTTGAGCCACGGCGACGCCGCCACGTACGAGGCGATCTTCCGCGGGTCCGAGCCGGCGCGACACCGCGACATCGTCGACGCCGCACTCGATTCCCTCGCGGCGCTCCGGGCTCACTCTCCCGACGACGCGCTGTACGACGGCTGGCAGGCCGGACTCGGGCGGTTCGCGGAGGGGGACGCTGCCTTCTTCGCGATGGGCGACTGGGCCGGGGGCGTCCTCAAGAACAGGGACGGATACGAGTACGGCTCCGACTGGGGATGCGTTCCGTTCCCGGGGACGGCAGACACGTATCAGGTCGTGATGGACGCGTTTCTGATGCCGTCGACGGCCAGCGAGACGGACGTGACGGAGCGCGTGTTACGCGAGATCGGCTCGGCCGAGGCGATCGCCCAGTTCACCGGAGCGCGCGGCGCAGTCCCCCCTCGGTCCGACGTCCCGACCGATCGGTACTCGCCGTTCTTTCGGGATCAACTGCGCGCGTATCAGACCGCGACGACACGGGTCAACGCGACCCGCGGGCTCGGCGTCCCGCCGGCCCAGCGCGTCGAGATACTGACTGCCATCGCGGGGTTTCTCGACGCCGGCGACACCGACCGTGCCACCGACCCGATCGTCGAGACGCTCGCCGGCGGGAACTGAGAGAACTGGGACTGTTCGACCCGACGCCCGCCCGTCGGCGGTCAGCGGAACTCCGGCATCACCTCGTCGGCGAACAGCTCCATCCCGCCGGTGTCCGGGAAGTCCACGAACCAGCACTGGAACTTCGTGACGCCGGCGTCGATCCGGTCCTCGATGGCCGCGGCACACTCCTCGGGCGTCCCCATCACGAAGTACTCGCGGGCGTCCTCCTCGGTCCGGATGGGGGCCTGGTCCTGGTACTCCGCCTCGAACTGGATCGGCGTCATCAGGTCCACGAGGCGGTCGAACTTCTCCTCGTCGCGGGTGCAGATGACGTGGCCGTCCCACGAGTACTCGATGTCGTCGGGGTCGCGGCCGACCGTCTCGCAGTGGTCCTCGATGACGCCGATCTTGTGTTCCAGCGTCTCGACGTCGCCGTTGAACACGTCGGTGTTCCAGACGTCGGCCAGCTTCGCGACGAGCTTGAGCGTCACCTCCTCGCCTTGCCCGCCGACGAGAATCTCGGGGTGTGGGTCCTGCACTGGCGTCGGGGCACAGGCCGCGTCGTCGATCCGGTAGTGGTCGCCGTCGAAACTCGCCCCCTCGCCGCCGGCGTCCCACATCCGCTTCATCAGCCGGATCGACTCGTCGAGCCGCATCAGCCGCTCGAAGCCGTCGCGGTACTCCCAGCCGTAGGCGTCGTACTCCGGTTCGTGCCAGCCCGCGCCCAGCCCGAGTTCGAGCCGCCCCTCGGAGATCACGTCGAGCGTCGCCGCCATCTTCGCGACCAGCGCCGGGTTCCGGTAGTCGTTACAGAGCACCAGCGAGCCGATGTTCATCTCCTCGGTGAATCCGGCCATCGCGGACAGCAGCGTCCAGCACTCGTACTCGGCGCGGTCCCGGCCGAGCATCAGGTGGTCGGGAGCCCACGCGGCGTCGAATCCGAGTTCCTCGGCCAGTTCGATCCCCCGGCGGGTCGTCGCCCAGTCCAACGCCTCGTACTCGGGTGTGTCCCGGTGGACCGGTTCGTCGCTGCCGGCGTCGGGCGCGCCGGCGAACACCGGGACGTTGTACTCGAATTTGATCTCGGACATCGTCACTCCACGGCGAAGTGTTCGACCGCCTCGCGGTTCAACGCCGTGCTGACGCCGGGGTCGTCGGGCAGCGGGATCGACCCGTTCTCGGGCGAGGGCGGGTTCTGGAAGACGGCGTCGGCGTAGGTCGACTCCCGTTCTTCCCGTCGCTCCTGGAACCACTCGGGCGTCGGGAAGTACTCCGCCATCGGCATGTTCGTGTGGCCCGCGATGGCGTGCAACGTCGGGTTCGTCCCGGCGTGGGGGATCACGGGCACGTCGTGGACCTCGGCCATGTCGGCGACCTTCTTCATCTCCGTGATGCCGCCGACGCGGCCGACGTCCGGCTGGAGGATGTCGACGGCCTCCTCCTCGAGGAGGCGCTCGTGGCCCCAGCGGGTGAACTCGTGTTCGCCCCCGGAGATGGGCATCGGCGCGGCCTCGCGCACCTCCGCGTAGCCCTGCACGTCGTCGGCGATGACCGGCTCCTCGACCCAGGCTATGTCGTACTTCGCGAGCCGCTGGGTCATCTTCTTCGCGTACTTCACCGACCAGCCCATGTAGGCGTCGCCCGCGATCTCGATCTCGTGGCCGACGGCGTCTCGCACCGTCTCGACGATCTCCTCGTTTTTCTCCATCCCCTGCCGCCCGGCCTCGGGGCCGTGGAGGAAGCGGAGTTTCATCGCGTCGAAGCCCGCCTCGGCGTACTGGACGGCCTCGCGTTCGAGCTTCTCTAAGTCGACGGGGTGGAGGTTCGACGCGTACGCGGGGATCTCCTCGGTGGTGGGGCCGCCCAGCAGCTCGTACACCGGCTTGTCGGCGTCCTTGCCGGCGATGTCCCACAGCGCCTGATCGACGGCGCTGATCGCCATGACGGCGACGCCTTTCCGTCCGAACGGGAGCGTCGCGCGGTACATCTGCTCCCAGAGGTGCTCGCGTCGCATCGGGTCCTCGCCGACGACGATCTTCGAGAGGGTCTCCTCGACGACGGTGGCGATGGCCCCGGTGCCCCAGTTACCGACGCCGACGCCGGTGATGCCGGCGTCGGTCTCGACTTCGACGACGACGTCGCCGACCGGCCCCATCCACTTCCGGCGGGCCTGCGGGTTCTCGCCGTCGACGTTGCGGTACTCGTCGTACTTCGACATAATCGTGACGAGGGGGAACTCGATGAACTCGCCCCACGAGTCGTTGCTGATCTTGGTCGCTGAGATGTCTGTGATCTCCATCGGTCGCCACGGTAACAGTCCGCTCGGTGTGGTTAAAATCTTTCCGTCAGCCCGTCACACTCTCACCGATCACCCGGAGAACTCGAACACCGGCTTGCAGGTCTCCGAGTCGAGGAAGGCGTCGAACGCCTCGGCGGGGTCGTCGGTGCTGAAGGAGGTGTCCAGGATCTCGTCGACCGCGATCTCGCCGCGCTCCATCAGTCGCAGCGCCTGCTCGAAGTTCGTCCACGTCGAGCCGTACGACGTGTTGATGTCGACCTCGCCCCGGACCGCCGACGTGAGCGTCACCTCGCTGGCCTCGTTCGGGATCCCGACGACCACGACCTGCCCGCCCTTCCGGACGTGTTCGACGGCCGTGCCGACGCCGGTGTGGTGGCCGGTCGAGTCGAACACCACGTCGAACCCGATGCCGTCGGTGAGCTCCTCCGTTCGGGCCGTCAGGTCGTCCGTCTGGACGTTCAGCGTCTCGATGCCGAGGTCGTCCAGCAGCGGGAGCCGGTACCGGGCGTCCTGTTCGAGGCCCGATACCACGACGTTGGCCCCCAGCGAGTCGGCGACCGCGGCGACCAGTACGCCGATCGGTCCCGGTCCCTCGACGAGGACGTTGTCGCCGGGCGTCGTGGTCGACTGCTCCAGCACCGCCCGCGTGGCGATGCTGGTCGGCTCGGTGATCGCCGCGTGCCGGAGCGGGACGTCCGAGGGGACGGTGTGGAGGTGTTCGGGGTTGACCGTCACGTACTCCGCGTAGGCACCGTCCCGGTGCATCCCGGTGATGGAGAAGTTCTGACAGACGTTCGGCTGGCCGTTCTTGCACTGGAAGCAGTGGCCGCAGTCGTGGATCGGCTCCTCGATGACCTTGTCGCCCTCGGTGAACCCGTCGACGGCGGAGCCGGCCGTGACCACTTCCCCGGAGTACTCGTGGCCCATGATCCGGGGAATCGGGATCCACTCGTATCCACCGTCGTACTTGTAGGCGTGCGCGTCGCTGCCACACAGGCCAGCCGTGTGGACCCGCACGAGCACTTCGTCGGTCGCGACTGCGGGCCGGTCACGCTCCTGTGTCTCCACGGAGCGGGGGCCCGTCTGGACTATTGCTTTCATGATTGCTGGTGGAGCGAGGTCTGCTCGACTCGTCTGTGCTATTGTCCGACGAGGTTTAATAATTTTGGGTCGAAGACCCGCTCAGTCGCCCGAAATCGACGTTTTAGCGGAAGAGAGTGACGACTAACGGGGTGGGCCGTCGTCGCTCACCGATCCCGGGACCGCGTCAGGCTTCGACGCCGTCGGTCGACACCGCGCCCTCCTCGCGCTCGGTGACGAGCCGCCCCTTCAGGAGCTCCTCCGTCGTCGCGTCGAAGAGGTACACGTGTTCGGGGGCGATCGAGACCGTCAGCTGGTCGCCGGAGCCGATGCCGTGGAAGTCGCCGACCTTCGCCGTCACGTCGCCGAGGAACGACGACCCGTGGACGATGGCCTCGGTCCCGACCGGCTCGACGACGCGGACGTCCGCCTCGATGTCGGGGCCGTCGCGCGGGCGATTCGCCCCCTGGTAGAGGTCCTGTGGCCGGAAGCCCACCAGCACGTCGTCGGTCTCGATCTCGGCGTCGACGAGCCGCTTGGGGATCTCGAAGTCGACGGCGTCCATCTCGATCCGGTACGCGTCGTCGCGTTCGCTCACCGTCCCGTCGAAGAGGTTCATGTCGGGGCTGCCGACGAACTGCGCGACGAAGAGGTTCGCGGGCTCGTTGAACACCTCGTCCGGCGTGCCGAGCTGCTGGAGCTGGCCCTCGTCCAGGATCGCGATCCGGTCGGCGATGGTCAGGGCCTCCTCCTGATTGTGGGTGACGTACGCCGAGGTGATGCCGACCTCGGACTGGAGCTCGTCGATCTCCGTCCGCATCGTCTTCCGCAGCGACGCGTCCAGGTTCGCCAGCGGCTCGTCGAACAGGAACAGCCGCGGTTCGCGGATGATGGCCCGCCCCAGCGCCACCCGCTGTTTCTGCCCGCCCGAGAGCTGGGCGGGCTTGTTGTTCACCAGCTCCTCGATCTCGAGCATCTCCGCGACCTCGGTGACCCGCGTCTCGATCTGCTCGTCGCTCATATCGTTGTCCTCGCGCCGGAGCCCGAAGCCGAGGTTCTCGCCGACGGTCATGTGCGGGTACAGCGCGAAGTCCTGGAACACCATCGCCACGTCGCGGTTGCGGGCCTTGATGTCGTTGACGACGGTCCCGTCGAACTTGACCTCGCCGTCGGTGGGGTTCTCCAGCCCGCCGATCATCCGGAGGGTGGTCGTCTTCCCGCACCCCGACGGACCGAGCAACACGAGGAAGTCCCCGTCCGGGACGTCGATGCTCAGGTCGTCGACCGCGACGACGCCGTCCTGGTCGGGGTCGCCGAAGACTTTCGTGACACTGTCTAGTTCGAGGCGTGTCATTGGAACGTGCTACCACCCACCGCGTATTAAAACTACTGCGTCGCCCCGCCGAGAGCCGACCGGAGTCAGCCCTTGATCGCGCCGCCGGTCAGTCCCTGGACGAAGTACCGCTGGATGTACGCCAGTCCCAGCAGCACCGGGATCGAGGCGATGATCGAGGCCGCCGCCACGACGTTCCACTGGGTGTTGAACCCCTGGACGAAGGTCAACAGCCCCGGGGGGACGGTGTACTTCGTGTTCGAGAGCAGCGTCAGCGCGAACACGAGTTCGTTCCACGCCAGCAGGAACGCGAAGATGAACGACGCGATGATCGAGTTGACCGACATCGGCACCAGGACGTACCGGAACATCTCGAAGGGGCTGCACTGGTCCATCCGTGCCGCGTCGAGGATCGACCCCGGGAAGTCGTCGAAGTGACCCTTCATCAGCCAGACGACGAACGGCGAGGTCATCGCGCCGTAGACCAGTATCAGTCCCAGGTGGGTGTCGAACAGCCCGAGCGTGTTGATGAGTTCCCACTCCGGGACCATGATCGCCGTCCCGGGGAACATCAGCGACGCCAGCAGGAGGCTCATCAGCACGCTCTTCCCACGGAAGTCGTGCCGCGAGAGCACGTACGCCGCCATCGTCCCGAACAACACCGCCAGCAGCGCCGCGCCGACCGACACCTTCAGGCTGCTGACGATGAGCCCGAACACGTCGATGTCGATGGCCGAGGAGACGGACACCCCGAACGTCCGCTCGACGAAGCCGTCGTAGCCGCCGGCCTGGAGCGACGACTCGATGACGGCGACGAACGCCTGTATCGACCAGTCCTGCGGGACGATGGTCGGCGGGATCCGTTGGATCTCCGCCTTCGTCTTGAACGCGGTGACGACCATCCAGTACAGCGGTCCGAGCACGAAGACCGCCACGAGTGCCGTCGACGCGGCTGTGAAGGCGTGGCGCACGTACGCGCCCGGCGTCGTGTCGTACAGCCACGACGTGTTCGTGCGGAACTCCTCGAGTTCGTCCGTCGATTCAGTTGCCATTCGTCTCACCCTGAACCTGATCGTAGACCTTGATGTAGTAGTACGAGAACACCAGCAGGACGAGGAACAGGAGCACTGAGAGGGCCGACGCCATCCCGATGTTGAAGTCGACGAACGCCTGCCGGTAGATCATCACCGGCAGCGTGGTGCTCGAGACCCCCGGTCCGCCCTTCGTCATCACCCAGATCATCGAGAAGTTCCTGATGTTGTAGATGAGCATCAGCAGGAACCCGATCGCGAGGTTGTACCGCATCAGCGGCAGCGTGATGTAGCGGAACTGCTCCCACGGCGTCGCGCCGTCCATCCGGGCGGCCTCGTACAGGCGGTCGTTGATGCCCTGGAACGACGTCAGCGTGAGCAGCGCGAACAGCGGGGCCAACCGCCAGATCATCCCGACGATCGGCGGCCACAGCGAGACGTCGGTGGAGCCGAGCATCACGATGTACTCCTGGGTGAGCCCCAGCGTGACGAGCAGTTCGTTGATGATCCCCTGCGAGCCGCTGAACATGAACGCCCAGATCGACGCGCCGACGACCCGGGGCAACACCCACGGGATGAGGATGATCGCGCTGGCGACGCTCGCGTACGGCAGTTTCTCGTACATCAGCCAGCCCATCATAAAGCCGGCGACGATGGCGACCCCGCTCCCGACGGTGACCCAGACGAACGTGTTCCAGAGCACCTGGTGGATGGTCGGGCTCCCCCAGATCTCCGCGTAGTTCGCGAGCCCGGCGAACTGCGCCTCTTCGGGTCTGAGCAGGCTCTTCTGGAAGAAGCTGGAGTAGATCGCCCGCGCGATGGGGTAGAGGATGAAGGTCCCTACCAGTGCGATCACCGGGAGGACCGGAAGCTGTACCAGAACCCGGTCGGGAATCCGCCCGGTTATCCGTTCGACCGACGACCGCGTTTGTTCGGTATATGACATTCTATCTCACGTCGTGTGGTACGTTAGCTGTTCAGGCCACGAACAAAAGCGTTTCGCGGCCCCGTCAGCCGAGGTTCTCGTCGATGATCGACTGGACCCGAGAGTTGGCCTCCGAACAGGCCTCCTCGGCGGTCTTGTTGCCCAACATCACGGGCTGGAGGATCGTCGTGTTGATCTCGCTCTGGACCGCCGAGAGCCCGGAGAACGACGGGAAGCGGGACGTGCGCGTGAACAGGTTATCGTTCTCGTACAGCTCCAGCAGGTCGCCGAACTGGCTCTGCATGAGGTCCGCTGGCTCGTCGAACGCGCTCTGGAGGGTCGGCACCCGACCGCGGATGCCGACGTCGGTCTTGTACGTCCACGGCTCCAGTTGCGCGGGCTGGTTCCACCAGCCGATGTAGTCGAACGCGGCCTCCTTCTCGGCCTGGCTCGCCGTTCCGGTCCCGAGCGTGTGGCCCTGCGCGTTCTGCAGCAGGAGGTCGTTGGGCTGGAAGTTCCCGGACGGCTGGTCCGGCAGCGGGGCGCGCGTGACGGTGTGGCCCTCGCCGTCGAGCCAGGGCTGGGGCGCACCGGTCGTCTGGTACACCGCGTTCGCGTGCGAGTACGTGATGAAGATGCCCGACTCGCCCTCACGCAGCAGTCGGCCGGCCTCGATGTGGTTGAGTTCGGCGACCGAGTCCGGGAACAGGCCCGCCTCGGCGATCTGTTGGTACAGTCTCACCGCGTCGACGAAGCCCGGTTGGTCGATCGTCGCCTCCAGGGACTCTGGGTCGAAGTACCGGCCGCCGTTCGCGTAGACGAACCCGATGAAGTAGCCCGCCGTGAGTCCGAAGTCGAGACCGGGAGCCGTGATGGCGGCCGAGACGCCGTCGATCTCCTGCATCTCCTCGCCCATCTGGATGAGCTCCGGCCAGCTGCGGGGCGGCCGGTCGAAACTCGTCTGTTCGAGGTAGTCCGAGCGGATGTCGATGAACGGGCCGAGGTCCGCGTAGCCCCCCGGCATCCCCCACTGCCGAGCCTCGTCGTAGTCGCCCAGTCCCTCGTACATCTGGGCCTGGATGTTGGCGTCGACGAACGGCTCGTTCAGCGTCTCCAGCCGGTCCTGGAACCCCTCTTGGTCGAGCGGTTCGATCGCGCCGGCGGAGACGAAGTCCGGGATCAGCAGGTTCTGCCCCGCCATCACGTCGGGCAGGCTGTCGTTGGCCGCGGCGGAGGCGACGATCTGGTACTTCTGTCCCCACGCCTTGTGCTGGTAGCTGACGTTGTTGGCACCGTAGTTCGTGTAGTGGTTGCTGACGTACTCCCGCTCGGCCGGGATGCCGCCGAACAACCAGAAGTCGAGGTCCTGGGGGCCGGACCCGCCGCCGCCGCCACCGTCACCGCCGCCGCCGTCACCGCCGTCGCCGCCGCCACCGTCACCGCCGTCACCGCCGTTGCCACCGCAGCCGGCGAAGCCGGCCGCGAGTGCGGTTCCCAGGCCAGTCAGGTACCGACGCCTATCCAGTCCGCTCGCTGAACTATCGCTTGTCATGGGACGCTGTTACAAACAACTCAGCCCGTCTTTCATAAATGTATCGGTACATTAAACAGGCGGCTCACGTACCGTCCCCGACAGCCCCTCTGTCCGGAGTCTTCCCCGGCGGTCGACCCCGGATCCGCCGCCGGTCCCAACCAAAGCTAAATGTCGGTGTGGGCCGTCGTGACACGTATCGATGACAAACGCAGAATCGTCGTTCGCGGCGTCGCTCGCGGACCTCGGGGTCACCGTCACGCGGACCGACACCGCGGACGTCCGGAACCGTATCGCTGACATCGTCACCGAACCGGCCGTCGGCGTCGCCCTTGACGAGACGTTCGACGACCCGGCGTACTCGCTGGCCGACACGCCCGTCACCGTCGATCCGACCCCGGCGGCCCTCCGGGCGGCGACCACGGGCGTGACGGGGGCACAGTTGGGCGTCGGGGACTACGGCTCGCTGTCGCTGTCGATGACCGACCGGGCCAGCGAACTGGTCAGCCTGTTCGTCGAGGAGCACGTCGCGGTCCTCCGTGCCGCGGACGTCGTCGGCGATATGGAGACGGCCATCGAGTCCCTCGCGGAGGACATCGAGCGCACGCGGGGGAGCACGATCGTCGCGACCGGGCCGAGCGCCACCGCCGATATGGGCGCGCTGGTCAAGGGTGCACACGGCCCCGAGGACGTCCACGTCGTCCTCGTCGAGGAGGGGGCCTGAGGATGTCCAAGGCCGACGAGCTCCGCGAGATAATGCGGACCGAGGGGGCGGCGATCGCGCAGAACACCCAGGCGTTCAACGAGGGCCGGTACGACTCCGTGGCCGACCTCGAGGACTATGAGGAGCTGAAAGACCGGGCCCGCGCGATCAAGGCGGACGCCATCGAACGGCTGCCCGACCTGCTCGACGAGCTGACCGCGGCCGTCGAGGATAACGGCGGGACCGTCTACGTCGCCGACGACGCGGCGGACGCCAACGACTACATCCGGGCGGTCGCCGCCGACCGGGACGCCGACCGCGTCGTCAAGAGCAAGTCGATGACCAGCGAGGAGATCGAGGTCAACGAGGCGCTCGAAGCGGACGGTGTCGACGTCGTCGAGACGGACCTCGGCGAGTGGGTCCTGCAACTGGCCGACGAAGCGCCCTCCCACATCGTCGCGCCGGCGATCCACAAGTCCCGCGAGGGGATCGCGGAACTGTTCAACGACCGGTTCGACCCCGACGAACCGCCGGAGACCGCCGAGGAGCTGACCCGCTTCGCTCGCGAGAAGCTCGGCGAGCAGATCGTCGACGCCGAGGTGGGGATCACCGGCGCGAACTTCCTGGCGGCCGAGACCGGGACGATGGCGCTGGTCACGAGCGAGGGCAACGCCCGCAAGACGGTCGCGGCGACGGACACCCACGTCGCCGTCGCCGGCGTCGAGAAGATCGTCCCCAGCGTCGCGGACTTCGCACCCTTCGTGGAACTGATCGGCCGGTCGGGCACGGGCCAGGACATCACCTCCTACGTCTCGCTGCTGACCCCGCCGGTCGACACCCCGGTCGTGGACTTCCAGGACGACGAGACGCCCCTCTCGGAGTTCGACAGCGACCGCGACTTCCACCTCGTGCTCATCGACAACGGCCGGCTGGCGATGCGCGAGGACGACCAGCTCCGGGAGACGCTGTACTGCATCCGCTGCTCGGCCTGCTCGAACTCCTGTGCGAACTTCCAGAGCGTCGGCGGCCACGCCTTCGGCGGGGAGACCTACTCCGGCGGCATCGCGACCGGCTGGGAGGCCGGCATCGAGGGGCTGGAGACGGCCGCGGAGTTCAACGACCTCTGTACGGGCTGTTCGCGGTGTGTCAACGCCTGTCCGGTCGGGATCGACATCCCGTGGATCAACACGGTCGTCCGGGACCGCATCAACCGCGAGGGGACCACCGAACTCGACTGGCTCGTCGAGGGCCTGACCCCCGACGAGGAGGACGGGGGCGCGCCGCTCCAGAAGCGCTTCTTCGGCAACTTCGCGACCGTCGCGAAGCTCGGCAGCGCGACGGCACCGCTGTCGAACTGGCTGGCCGACACGGGGGTCGCCCGGCAGGCGATGGCACGAGTCCTGGGGGTCGACCCGCGACGGGACCTCCCGACATTCGAGCGCGAGACGTTCGTCGCGTGGGCCGACGGTCGCGAGTCGCCGGTCGACGACCCCGAGCGCGAGGCCGTCCTCTACCCGGACCTCTACACCAACCACGTCCAGGTCGAGCGCGGGAAGGCGGCCGTGCGCGTCCTCGAAGCGCTCGGGGTCGACGTGGTCGTCCCCGACGCCCTCCAGCGGGCGCGCGCCGCTGTCACAGGGGATGGTCGCGACGGCGACCGACCACGCCGAGCGCGTGACCGAGGCGCTCCGACCCCACGTCGAGGATGGCCGCGACGTGGTGGTCGTCGAGCCCAGCGACCACGCGATGTTCCAGCGCGAGTACGAGAAGCTCGTCGACGGCGAGGCGTTCGCCGCGCTCGCCGAGAACAGCTACGAGGTCCTTGAGTACGTCTACGGGCTCCTTGACAACGGTGCCGAGGCGGAGGCGCTGGCGACCGCCGACGGCGACGGACTCGCTTACCACAGCCACTGCCAGCAGCGGACGCTCGGGCTGGAGGCCCACACCGTCGCCGTCCTGGAGGACTGCGGCTACGACGTCGTCACCTCCGAGACCGAGTGCTGCGGGATGGCCGGCAGCTTCGGGTACAAGTCCGACTACTACGAGGTCAGTATGGACGTGGGGAGCCGCCTCCGCGACCAGTTCCGGGCCGACGGCGTCGCCGACCGCGAGGTGGTCGCCAGCGGCACCTCCTGTCTGGAACAGATCGACGCCCTGCTGGAGCGCCGGCCGCGTCACCCGGTCGAACTGCTGGCCCCGTAGTCAGTTCAGCCCGACGTGCTCCCGGAACGCCCTCCCGGTGAGCCACTCCCGATCCCTCTGCGAGAGGCCCTCGACCTGTCTGAGCCAGTTGCACGCCTCGGCATAGGTGGCCTCGTCGCTGACGTTCGGGTAGTCCGAGCCCCAGATCACGCGCTCGCGGCCGAACGTCTCGACGTACCAGCGGACGTGGTCGTGCACGCCGGCGTACGGGAACGCCGCGTCCGACATGTGGACGACCTCAGAGACCTTGACGGCGACCGTCTCGTACTCCGCCAGGTCCGCGAACTGCGCGAAGGTCCCCTCGTCGGTCGGCGTCTCCGGCCCGGCGTGGGCGAAGTGGTCGAACAGGTACGACAGGTCCGGGTAGGTCTCGACCAGTTCGAGCGCCTGGTCGAGCTGGCCGTGGTCACAGAGGATCTGGACGGCGGCGTCGGTCTCGACGGCGGCCGCCCAGAACTCGGTCTCCTCGACGGCGTCGCGGAGCCACGTCACGCTCGGGTCGAACGTCTCCCACATCCGGTCGTACGGACAGGCGGCACCGAGACGGAAGCCGACGACGCCGTCGGTTTCCATACAGCGGCGGAGCCGTTCGGCCGCGTCGTCGGCGAACGGATCGAGCATCACGACCCCGTACAGCCGGTCGTGTTCCTCGACCGCCTCCAGCGTGTACCAGTTGTCCGTCCAGTCACAGATCGGGTAGCCGACGACGACGGCCTCGTCGACGCCGTTGCGGTCCATATCGGCCAGCAGTCGGTCCGCCGTGTAGACGGTGTGGACGTCGAAGGAGTCGACGAGGTCCAGGATCGGGCCGTTCACCCAGGGTGTGTCTCGCTCGCCGGTCCCCACGCGTGGGTGTGCGTGTCGAGCATACCACCAGTGTCGTCGGTGCCGATAGTAAAAGTTACCTGAGGAAGACTGAAGCCGACCGAGCGTGAACGGGTGGCACGTATGCAACGGATAGCGTTCCACCTCCGGATCAAGGAGGGACAGCGCGAGGCGTACCGCGAGGAACACGAAGACGTCCCGACGGCGCTGGAGGAGGCCTACCTCGACTCCGACGCCGGCATCGAGACCTACAGCGTCTTCGAGAAGGACGGCCACGTCTTCGGCTATCTGGCGGTCGAGGATCCCGCGGCGATCAAGGACGTGATGGCCGAGAGCGACGCGCAGGCGGACTGGGACGAGGTGATGGACCCCATCCTCGTCGACGAGGACGACCCGTGGATGGACGAAGTGTACCGGATGGTCTGAGTCAGGCCTTCAGGTAGCCGCCGTCGACCGCGATCGACTCGCCCGTGATCCACTCGCCCTCGGCCGAGAGCAACAGGACCACCATATGGCCGATCTCGACCGGCTGTGCGGCCCGGTCGAGGATGTGCGTGTCCAGCGAGTCCGACAGCACTTCTTCGGGTGTCGTGTCCTGCTGTTCGGCCCGCTCTTCGAGCCACTCGTCGACCATCGGCGTCCGGACGGTCCCCGGTTTGATGGCGTTTGCCGTGATCCCGTGGTCGCTGAGTTCCTTCGCCAGTACCGTCGTCAGCGCGAGCACCGAGGCCTTGGACGCACCGTACGCGCCCTGGCCGCGGAACGGCCGCTCGGCCCCGACCGACGAGACGTTGACGATGCTCCCCTCGATCCCGTCGTCGATCATCTGGGTCGCGACTCGCTTCGAGACGAGGAACGGCCCCTTCGCGTTGACCGCGAAGTGGCGGTCCCACTCGGCCTCGGTGGTCTCCAACAGCGGGACCGAACGCTGGACGCCGGCGTTGTTGACGACGCCGTGGACGGGGCCGAGTTCGTCGACCGCGGTCTCGACCCCGTCGTCGACGGAGTCGCCGTCGGCCACGTCGACCTCGACGACGATCGCCTCGCTCCCGGTCTCGCGCACCAGCGACGCCGTCTCGGCGGCGGTCTCGGTGTCGACGTCGAAGACGGAGACGTCGGCTCCCGCCCGCGCACAGCGGACGGCGATCCCCCGGCCGATCCCCTGGGCGGCACCGGTGACGACGACGTGTCGGTCGGTCAGGCGCGAGTCGGACTGTACATCCCGGTCGGGGCTCTCCCGAGTGGACATATCACTGCCTGGGTGGGGAACTCACGTAAACGTGTGTGTTCGCCGTGGTGTCACACGATCACGCCGAGGGGCGGAAACTCGTCCGACGATATCGGAAGACGTACTCCCGGAATCCCGAACCGGAACGGGACCGGCGACGGAGTCCAGCGGCCGCGCCGGTCACGGAGCAGCCGTCGTTCGGACGGTCGCCGGCGAGTGCTGCGGTTCGCCGCGTGACTCACGGCTCGTTCGGTCCACTTCGCGAGACGGTTCCCGGGATGTGCGTTCCGACCACCCCCACTCCACAGGCGGTCGACCAATCGCCACTGCGACAGCCGCGAGTGAGCCACCGGGAGAATCTATCCGGTATGATCGGACGAGGGCCTCTCCCCCGCGACACGGTACGGGTATCGTGGGTCCGGCGACCCCGAACTGCGGGTCGCGTCTCTGAGGTACCCCGGACTGCCGAACAAATAACAGGCGTACTCGTGTTAGTAGACGACGATCCGTTCGGCACGGTGTCGACCGTCGGCGGGCCGGCGGCCGAGAGACGACGCGCTCGGCCCACAGTGTGTCCGACGATGGCGGAGACTCGCGAGCCGCGGTCTCGCTCGTTCTGTGACGCCGCTCTCGTCGTGCCGACTCCCCGTCGGTGGTCACGCGCGAGGCGACACGCGGTGGGGCCTCCGGGTCAGGACTGCTGGCACTCGCACCCGCCCTGCTCCAGCAGGTCGGTGATGGAGTGTTGGGTCCCGCAGGCCTGACAGAGGACCTGTGCGTCCACGAACACCTCGAAGTCGTCGAGCGCGAGCCGGTCCGTGTCCCGGAGCGCCTCGACCCGCTGGTCGATGACGGTGTGTGTCCGCGTCAGCAACCGCTGGATGCTCTGCTGGTCGGTCTCGACCTTCTCCGCGTCGGACGGCCCCTCGTAGGAGGCCCCCCGAACGTTCTGGAGGTACGACCGGATCGCCTGGTAGGTGACGAAGTTCGATTCGAGCGCGTCGACGTCGATCCCGTTCTGCTCGAGGCGCGACCGCGTCTCGGTGCGGACGCCCGTGCTGACGTCGTCGTCGGTCAGTTGCCGGTACGTGGTGTCGACCTCGCTGTCGAGCGCACTCATCCCGGCCTCGATGAGCTCCGTCTCCAGGAGCCGCTTGTTGAAGTACTCCGCGAGGTCGCGGAGGCTCATCCGGTCCTCGCCGTCGTCGGTCCAGCGCGCCTCCAGTTCCGTCCCGAGCCCCTCCAGTTCGTACTCGTCGATGAGCCTCGCCACCTTGTTCGACCGGCGGTCGGATTCTCCCTGTGACATTGTTGTGATCTCTCGTTGTGGGGGTCTCAGATATCGGTGACGTAGTTGTACTCCCCGGGCAGGGCCGCGGCGTCCTCCTCGAGGAGCGCGACGACGAGGTAGTCGACGTGATCGGCGAAGTACCCTACGAGGGTGGCGATCCGGTCGGAGTCGATCGCCTCCAGCGAGTCCAACAGCATGAAGGGGACCTCCTCGTGCAGGTCGTGGACCAGATACCCGGCCAGCGCGAACACGAGTCCCGTCACCTCCCGTTCGCTCTCGCTGAGGTGGTCGATGGTGTCCTCGTAGGCCGCCCCGTTCTCCGTCGTCCGGACCACGTGGATCTCGAAGGCGGTCTGTTGGACCTTCTGTCGCCCCTCTCGAACCGTCTTCTCCAGCCGCTCGATCCAGATGCGATCGAGGTTCTCGTAGTCGAGCATCTCCAGGATCGTGTCCACGTGATCGTTGAACCGCTCGACGGCGTCGGCCTCGATCTGGTCGATCTTGGTCCGCTTCTCGGTCAGTTCGTCGGCCAGCCGGTCGCGTTCCGCTCGGAGGTCGTCCGCCTCGTCGAGCATCTCCTCGATCGTCTCGATCTCGTCGGTGACCTCGTCGAGGTCGGACTCCAGCTGGTCGATCTCGAACTCGAGCTGGTTGGCCTCCTTGTGCAGGTCGAGGATGTCCCCGAAGTCCTCGGACTCGAGCGCGTCCACCTCCGCTTCGAGTTCCTCGACGTCGTCGGTCAGCTCGTCGCGGCGGTCCTTGAGCGAGTCGATCTGTTTCCCCCGGCGGTCGAGCTCGTCCTCGACCTGGGCCAGCGAGCTCTGGAGCTCCGACCGCCGGTCCCGCTGCCGCTCGATGTCGCGCTTGTCCGCCTTCAGGTCTTCGAGCTGATCCTTGATGTCGTTGAGTTCCGTGACCTTCTCGCTCCGGAGGTCCTGGAGCCGATCGATCGTCTCCTCGATCTGCTGGCGGTCGACCGTCGATCCACACGTCCAGCACACGATCTCGTCGGTGTCCGAGAGCAGGTCGTCCGTCACCGAGCCGTTGGCGTCGTCCGTCTCGAACTCCTCGAGCATCTGGTAGTCCTCCTCATCGAGGCGCTCCTCGTTGTACTGGATGAGGCTCTGGAGGTCCGAGATCTCCCCGTTGAGGCGCTGTCGGTCGTCGCGGAGCTGCTGGATCTCGGCGTCGAGGTCGGACTGCTCGGCCGTCGGCGTCTCCGGGAGGTCGTCGAGTTCCGCCTCGATCTCGCTGCGCTCCTGCTTGAGCGAGGTGATCGACTGCTGCTGGTTCTCGATCTTCCGGCGGACGGACTCGATCTCCGAACGGGTCGACCGCAGCTCCTGGAGCTTGCTCTCCAGCTCCTCCTGCTCCTGGCGGGTCTCCTCGACGCCACGGCTGTGGTCGTCGATCTCCGACTCCAGTTCGGCCAGCTCCTCGCGTTTCTCCGCGATCTCCGACTGGTACTCGTTGCGCTGTTGTTCGAGGTCCGGGAGGTCGGTCTTCCGCGACTCGATGGTCGCGAGTCGGTCGTTGATCTCGCCTTTCTCGGCCTCGAGCCGTTCGATATCGGACTTGAGGGACTCGGTGTCGATGGGTCGCATGATGAGGTCCCGGAGGTCCCCGTCCCGGGCCACGGCCTGCCGGGCCTCGTTGGTCTCGAGGAGGAACGCGAAGAGGTCGGCCACGGTCGGATCGTCGAGGTAGCCGCCGTCGTCCAGGACGACCGTGCCGTTCTGCCGTTCGAGGGTCCGCTCGTACTCGCTCTCGCCGAGCCGTAGGGACGCCCGCCCGGTCTCGGCGTCGCCCTTGAGCGTGGCCTGGTCGCTCCCCATCGCCGCCATGATCGCCTGCAGGAACGACGTCCGGTTCGTCGCGTTCTCGCCCGAGAGGACGGTCACGCCGGGTGGGATATCGAGTGCGGTCTCCGCGATCCCGCCGATGTTCTCCACGTCGATGTGTGCGACAGCAGACTTTTGCGTTGGAGTCGACATCAGTATACCCAAAGAGTCAGACTGGGCGTGTATAAATGTACCTATCCACCCACTCTCTGCCTCCGCCGGTCGGAAAGAGTAACAAAAGTACCGTTGTGATTTCGACTCCACCGGCGCGGTTCGATCGCCGCACGGTCCCCGACCGCGACGGCGCGTTCCCTCGGGACACGCTCCCGGCCGGTCCGGGTGCCCGCCGAAGCGTCGGGGCGTCGTCCTCAGCGCGACGCCGGTAGTCTCCGATCCCGCCGCCCCGGAATCGCTTCGCCGCTCGTTCGCTCGCGCGACCGGTGACGACCGTACCCGAGGTGTACAAACGATGATGACATATAGTTCGACAACGTCGAACAAGAGCTGTCCGGACCACGGCCCGGGCGAAGTCCGTCACTGAGGGCGGACGAACACACTACTTTTAGCTCCGGTTCCGACGAACGAAACGGCTGCGGACGCGCGGCGTCGCCACCTCACACGACGCTCTACCCGAACAGACGCCGCTCTACCGGCACGACGTGGGAGACGAGTGCCCTGACCATCAAAGTTCGACGCTCTCGAACTCGACGTACGGTCTCGTCGGACAGCGAGCGACCCCGGACGGTGGGGAAGACGGCGGGTCCGGCTCGCTACGAGTGAGCGATGTTGAGTTCGAGTTCGTTCGCGGCACCCAACAGCAGGTCCGGCAGCTCCTCGGTGAACCGCTCGCCCTTCAGTCGGTGGGACGGCCCGGTGACGCTCAGCCCGCCGATGACCTCGCCCTGTTCATCGCAGATGGCGACGCCGACCGCGTGTGTCCCCTGTAACGACTCTTCGCGGTTGAAGCTGTAGCCCCGGTCGCGGATCTCCGCCAGTTCCGCCATCAGCTCGTCCGGGTCCGTGATCGTGTACTCCGTCATCGGTTCGAACTCCATTCGTTCGATCATTTCGAACAGCTCGTCCTCGGGGAGTTCCGCCAGGATGGCCTTCCCCGCGGAGGCCGCGTAGAGCGGGATCCGGCTCCCGATTCCGGGGTCCGTGTGGACTGCCTGTTCGCCGACCGACCGTGCGAGATACACCGCCTCGGCGTGTTCCTCGACGAAAAACTGCGCGCGCTCCCCGGTCTCGTCGGCGATCTCTTCGACCTTGTTCCGGATGAGTTTGTACCCGTCGTAGCTGTTCCGAGCGGTCACTCCGATGTCGAGGAACCGGAGCCCGACGTGGTAGCCGTCGTCCCGTTGTACGACGTACCCGAGTTCCTCTAGCGTTCGCAGATGCCGGTGTACCGTGCTCTTCGCGTAGTCGAGTTCGGTCACGATCTCGGTCAGCGTCATCCCGCTCCCGTTCTTGATGCAACAGACCACGTCGAACATCGTTCGCGCGGTCTGGACCGAGTCCGATTGTTCGTTCGTTCCCTGTGCCATACGCCAACCAAGATGGGCCGGCGGTAAAACTGGTTCGATCAGTTCGAACAATATCGGCCGATTCGTGACAGTCGATACCACGCCTCACTGCCGGCCCGAGCGGTGGAGTGCCGCGGCCGATAGCCAGTTTTAATCCGTTCAGTCCTGTGGTCAGCATCGTGGCATCCCTCTCGTCGATCGCGGGGTCGGATACGGACATCGTTCGGGAACGCTCGTTCCAGTTGCTGTTCCTGACGAACATGCTTCCGCCACTGGGGACGGCGCTGATGTCGCCCGTCCTGGACTCGCTCGTCGACCCCTCGGTGCGACGCCCGCGACCGTCGGACTGATGATGTCGGCGTTCACCGCCCCGGCGGTGTTCATCATCCCGGTGACGGGGTTCCTCGCCGACCGATACGGCCGACGTCCGGTCATCCTGTTCGGGCTCCTGTGGTTCGGGGCGACCGGGACCGCGATCGCGTTCGTCGGGGAGTTCCGGGTCGCCCTCGCGCTCCGGTTCTGCCAGGGGATCGGGTTCGCGGCGCTCACGCCGATCATCATCACGAGCCTGGGGGACCTCTACTCCGGGACGAAGGAGGCGACGGCACAGGGCCTCCGGTTCACGGGCTCCGGGGTCGCACAGACGGTGTTCCCGCTCGCCGCGGGGGTCCTCGTCGGTGTCGGCTGGCAGTACCCGTTCCTGCTGTACGCGATCGCGTTCCCGATCGCACTGGTCGTGTACCGGTGGTTCGAGGAGCCCGTCCACGCGACCGACGAGGCCGAGTCGGAGGTGGCCGTCCTGGAACAGCTGACCGACCTCTGGGCCGTCGTCAGCCACCGCCGGGCGTGGACCATCGTCGTCGCTCGGGGGTCCGGGACGCTCGTGTGGCTGGGCTTCCTCACGTACAACTCCATCGTGGTCGTCGACGTCCTCGGTCGCACGCCCGCCGCGGCCGGCCTCCTCGCCGCGGTGGCCAGTACCAGCTACGCGCTCGCGGCGACCCAGGCCGGTCGTCTCACGGCGCGGTTCGAGCGGCGACTCTACCCGCTCGTCACGACCAACGTCGCGATGGCCGTCGGTCTGACGACGGTCTTCCTCGCGGGTTCGCTGGCGGTCGCGACCGTCGGTGTCGTGGTGATGGGCGTCGGCTTCGGCATCACGCTGTCGCTGTACCGGAGCATCGTCACCGACGTCGCGCCGCCGGCGTACCGCGGCGGGCTGGTGAGCATCGGTGAGGGGAGCGGGCGCGCCGCGGCGACGGTCACGCCCATCGCGATGGGCGGTGCGATCGCGGTTGCCGCCCCGCGGCTCGGGTTCGTCCCGGCCGTCCGTGCGGTCGGGGCCACGACGGCCGTCGTCGGCGTCGCCGTCGGTGTGGTCTGCCTGTTCCTGATGAGCGCGGCACCGCCGATCCGCGTCGACGGCGCGTGACCACCGGAGCTTTGTCGGCGCTCGCCGTAGCACCGACACCCGATGCCAACCGACTCGCCCCCGATCACGGTGCTGGACCACGACGCCCACGGAATCCCGGCCGCGGACTACGTGGACGTCCTCCGACGGCGGCTCCCGGACCACTCCGTCGCGCTCGCCCGGACGGCCGCCGAGCGCCGCGACCACCTCGCCGACGCGCGTATCGTCGCCGGCACGTCCATCGACCGGTCGACCCTCGACGAGGCCCCCGAACTGCGGTTGTTCGCCTGCAACGCCGCCGGCGTCGACCACCTGCCGCTGGACCTCCTCGACGAGCGCGGCGTCGCCGTGACGAACGCCTCGGGCGTCCACGGTCCCAACGTCGCCGAGCACGTCCTCGGGTGGGTGCTGACGTTCACCCGCCGGCTGGACGAGGGCCGCCGCCGACAGCAGCGCCGCGAGTGGCGGCGGTTCCAGTCCTTTACCGACCTCGCTGGGAGCACCGTCACCGTCGTCGGCCTCGGCGCGATCGGCGAGGCGCTCGTCCAGCGGTTCGACGCGTTCGACGTCGACACGATCGGCGTCCGCCACACGCCGTCCAAGGGCGGCCCGACCGACGAGGTGGTCGGGTACGACGACCTGCTCGCCGTGCTGCCGCGGACGGACGTGCTCGTGCTCGCCTGTCCCCTCACCGACGCCACCGACGGTCTCGTCGGCGAGCGGGCTCTCGACGCGCTCCCGACCGACGCGATCCTCGTCAACATCGCCCGGGGCGGCGTCGTGGACACGTCCGCGCTGGTCGACGCCCTCCGGTCGAACGCTATCCACGGGGCCGCGCTGGACGTGACCGACCCCGAACCGCTCCCGACCGACCACGACCTCTGGGGGTTCGAGAACGTCTTCCTCACGCCCCACGTCGCGGGGCACACGCCGGACTACTGGGAGCGTCGCGCGGACATCCTCGTCGAGAACGTCGAGCGAATCGCCGAGACGGGCGCGTACGACGACCTCCGGAACCGGGTGCTGTAGGCGCAGCGCCCTCCCGTCTTCACTGGTAGGCCGCGATACCGGTGAGGTCCTCGCCCAGCACCAGCGTGTGGATGTCGTGGGTCCCCTCGTAGGTGTACACCGTCTCCATGTTCGCCATGTGTCGCATCGGGGAGTAGTCGGCCGTGATGCCGTTCCCGCCGAGCATCTCCCGCGCGATCCGGGACTGGTCCCGTGCCATCCTGACGTTGTTTCGCTTGGCCATCGAGACGTGTTGCGGCCGCAGGTCGCCGGCCTCCTTCAGGTCGGCGAGTCGGTGGGCGAGCAACTGCGCGAGCGTGATCTGGGTGGCCATCTCCGCGAGCTTCTCCTGCTGGAGCTGGAACCGCCCGATCGGACCGCCGAACTGCTCGCGCTCGGTGGCGTACTCGCGGGCCGTCTCGAAGCAGTTCCGGGCAGCACCGACCGCGCCCCAGGCGATCCCGTACCGGGCCTGCGTGAGACAGGACAGCGGCCCCTTCATCCCCTCGACGCCCGGCAGACGGTTCGACTCCGGAACGTAGACGTCGTTCAGTCCGATCTCGCCGGTGATCGACATCCGGAGCGAGAGCTTCTCCTCGATCTCGTTGGTCGTGACGCCGTCGCGGTCGGTCTCGACGAGGAAGCCACGGACCGGGTCCCCTCGCTGCTCAGGTCCCGAGCCCACACCACGGCGACGTCCGCGATCGGCGAGTTCGTGATCCACGTCTTCGACCCGTTCAGAACGAACCCGTCGCCGTCCCGTTCGGCGCTGGTCTCCATCGCCGACGGATTCGAGCCGTGTTCCGGCTCCGTCAGCCCGAAACAGCCGACCGCCTCGCCGCTCGCCAGCGCCGGGAGCCACTCGTCTCTCTGTGTCTCGCTCCCGTAGGCGTGGATCGGGTACATCACGAGCGCCCCCTGGACCGACGCCATCGACCGCAGCCCCGAGTCACAGGCCTCCAACTCCTGCATCACGAGCCCGTACGCCCGCTCGCTGAGGTTCGGGAGGCCGTAGCCGTCCAGGTTCGGCGCGTAGAACCCCATCTCTCCCATCTTCGTGACGAGCTCCGTCGGGAAGGTTCCGTCGAGCCAGTGCCGGCCGGGGTCTTCGATCTCCGCGTCGACGAACTCCCGGGCCGAGTCGAGGACGAGCCGTTCCTCCTGTGACAGCGACGCCTCCAGGTCGAAGTAGTCGAGCATACGCGTCTCTGCTCTCTCGACTACCAAAATGGGACCACCGTGTTCCCGGTCAGTGGGAACGCGTCTCAGAACCCGCTGGTCCCGTCGAGCAGGTGCTCCTCGACGACGGACTCGTCGAGTTCGATCCCCAGGCCCGGCTCCTCGGGGACCTCGATGTAGCCGTCCTGGATGAGCGGTTCGTCCCGGGCGAGCAGGTCGTCCCACCAGTCGACCTCCAGCGCGTGGTACTCCAGCACGTCGAAGTTCGGGACGGCCGCACCGAGGTGGACACAGGCCATCGTCCCGACGGGGCTGCAGACGTTGTGCGGCGAGACGGGCATGTAGTTCTCCTCGGCCCGGTCGGCGACCCGCATCGTCTCGGCCAGGCCCCCGACGGTGGTCGGGTCCGGGGTGATGATGTCGACCCCGTGTTCGTAGACCAGCTCGCTCAGTTCGAACACGCGGAACCGGTTCTCGCCGGTGGCGACCGGGGTGCGGGTGTCCTGTGTCACCTCGATCTGGGCGTCTATGTTCTCCGGCGGGACGAGGTCCTCGAGCCACATCAGCTTGAACTCCTCCAGTTCGTGGGCCAACCGCTTGGCGCTCTCGACGGAGTAGTCCCAGTGACAGTCGAAGGCGAGGTCGACGTCGTAGCCGATCTCGTCGCGCACCGCGGCGACGATCTCGCGTTTCTCCTCGATGGCCTCGTTGGTCAGCCGGCCGTTGTACGGGTCCGGGTCGTTGTCCGCCGGCAGGTCGAGGTCGAACTTCAGCGCGCTGAAGCCCGTCCGTGACGCGGGCGGCCTCGGCGGCGTACGCCTCCGGGGAGTACGCCTCGGCGTCGGCGTAGGCCGTCGCGCCGTCCTCGACCTCGTAGGCCTCGCCGGCGTGACAGTCACAGTAGATGCGCACCTGGTCCCGGTATTTCGAGCCCAGCAGCTGGTAGACCGGGAGGTCGAGGATCTTGCCGGCGGCGTCCCACAGCGCCACCTCGATGCCCGAGGCGGCGGTGACGACTTTCCCGGTGGTGCCACCGTGGCCGGACATCTCCTGGACGATGTACCGGACGAGCCGTTCGACGTCCAGCGGGTTCTCGCCGAGCAGGAACCGCTTCGTGTACTCGACGAGTTCCGGGACGCCACCGCCCCGGTAGGACTCGCCGATGCCGGTCACGCCGGCGTCGGTCTCGACCTTGATGAGGTTCCACTCGAAGTTGCCCTCGACGACGGCGGTCGTGATGTCGGTGATCTGTACGTCTCGCTCGGGGTCGCGCGTGTCGATGTGGTCGGAATAGTCTCTCATTTGCTGAACTCCTGGAGTGCGGCTTCGTCTAGCTGTACGCCGTGGCCCGGCTCGTCGGGGAGCGGGATCCGTCCGCTATCGTCGGGTTCGACCGGGTCGACGACCACGTCGTCGAACACCTTCACGTCCACGTCCCGGTAGAAGTACTCGATGAACAGGCCGTTCTCGATCGCACCCAACAGCGACGTGTGGATGTTCCAGTTGTAGTGGGGCGCGATGGGGACGTCGTAGGCGGCGGCGTGGTTGGCGATGCGGAGCCACTCCGTGATCCCGCCACAGACGGTGACGTCCGGCTGGAGGACGGTCGCCGCCCCGGTGTCGTGGAGCCGGGCGAAGTTGTGGCGCGTCCTCCAGTTCGCCGGTCGCGACCGGGTAGGAGAGGGCGTCGTTGACCTCGGCCATCGTCTCGACCCGGTCGATCATCACCGGCTCCTCGATGAAGTAGGGGTCGTACGGCTCGAAGGCCCGGCAGGCCCGGACGGCCTCGGTCGTCGACGACCAGACGCCGTTGGCGTCCAGCAGGAGCGTCCGGTCGTCGCCGATCTCGTCGCGGACGGCGGCCACGCGGTCGACCTCCTCGTCGACGGAGCGACGGCCGACCTTCATCTTGACCGTGTCGTGGCCCTCGTCGAGGTACCGGCTGACCTCCGCGCGCAGCCCCTCGTGGCCCTTGTCGTCGCGGTAGTAGCCGCCGCTGGCGTAGGACGGCACCGACTCCGCGTAGCCGCCGAGCAGCTTGTGCAGCGGCTGGCCCGCGGCCTTGGCCGTGATGTCCCACAGCGCCATATCCACCGTGGAGATGGCCCGCAGGAACAGCCCGTGCCGGCCGACCTGGACGTTGCCCTCGTACATCTCCTCCCAGAGCCGCGCGGTGTCGCGGGGGTCCTCGCCCTCGACGACCGGCGCGAGCCGGGACTCGACCGCGTCGGCGATCAGCGGGGCCGTCTCGTAGCCCAGCGAGTAGCCGACGCCCTCCAGCCCGCTCTCGGTCCTGACGCGGGTCACCGCGTGGTCGCGGAAGGTGAGCGTCCGGTTCGAGAACGACACCGGGGACTCCAGGGGTATCTCTATCGGGAACGACTCGACCGCAGCGATCTCCATAGCGGTTCCGCGAGGGTCGGAGTAAAATAGCCACTCGTCACGGCAACACTTACCAGACAAACATTTGTGTGGGGGCTCGTACACCCTCCGGTATGGACATCCCCGACCGGAGCGAGGTGGACGACCTCATCGATCCCAGGCCGCTCCCGACGTTCGCACGGGTCCGGTACGACCCGCCGGCTGAGACTGTCACGAACCTCGAAGCGACGGCCCAGGCCGAACTCGACGCCCTCCCCCTCGGGGCACTCGACGAGGGCGCGACCGTCGCCGTCGGCGTCGGGAGCCGCGGCATCCACCGGATCGACGACGTGACGGCGGCCGTCGTCGACGGGCTGACCGAGCGCGGCCTCGACCCGGTGCTCGTCCCGGCGATGGGGAGCCACGGCGGGGCGACGGCGGCGGGACAGCGCGAGGTGCTGGCCTCCGTCGGCATCACCGAGGAGCGGGTCGGCGCGCCGATCGACGCCCGGATGGACACCGAGCGACTGGCGACGGTGACCGTCGGCGACACCGAGATGCCGGTCCACGTCTCGACGGCCGCGATAGCGGCCGACGCCGTCATCGTCGTGAACCGCGTCAAGGCCCACACGAACTTCACCGGTCCCGTCGAGAGCGGCCTGACGAAGATGACCGTCGTCGGCCTCGGCAAGCAGCGGGGCGCGAAGACGTTCCACTCGACCGCAATCGAGGAGGGGTACGTCGAGACGCTCACGCCCGCACTGGACGTGATCCGATCGGAGACGCCGCTGCTCGGCGGGATCGTGCTGGTCGAGAACTTCCACGAGGAGATCGCCCACGTCGAGGGCGTCCCCGCCGACTCGTTCCTGGACCGCGAGCCGGCCCTGCTCGACCGGGCCGACGAGGAGATGGCGACGCTCCCGGTGCCGGATCTGGACCTGCTGGTCGTCGACGAACTCGGCAAGGAGATCTCCGGGGCCGGGATGGACACGAACGTGATCGGGCGGTACCGGGTCCTCAACGCGCCCGACCCCGAGACGCCCGACATCGACCTCGTGTACGCCCGCGGGCTGACCGAGGCGACGAAGGGCAACGGCACCGGCATCGGGCTGGCGGACCTCACCCGGGAGCGAGCGGTCGAACAGCTCGATCTCGGGACGACCTACGCGAACGTGCTCACGAGCGGCTCGCTCGCGAAGGCCAAGCTCCCCGTGGTCGCCCCCGACGACGAGTTCGCCCTGCGGACGGCGCTGGCGGCGCTGGGCGGTTACGACCCCGAGACGGCTCGGATCGCGTGGATCCGGAACACGGAGGACCTCGGAGAGCTGCGCGTCTCGGCCCCGCTGGTCGAGGAACTCCCGGCGGACGCGACGGTTCTCGACCGGGAGCGCGTCGTCTTCGAGGACGGGACCGCCTCGTTCGCTCCCGAGTAGCGCCGGCGCTTGCCTGTAGGGAAACGTTTTCACGTCCGACTCTGGTGTTGTCTCACATGGATCTGGAGATAGACGGCAACGCGGCGCTCGTGACAGCATCGTCGAGCGGACTCGGCAAGGCCTCGGCCACCGCCCTCGCCCGGGAGGGGGTCGACGTAGTGATCAACGGCCGCGACGAGGAGCGACTGGCCGAGGCGCGCGAGGAGATCGCGGCCGAGGCCGAGGGTCGCGTCGTCGCACAGCCGGGCGACCTCACGGACCCGGAGGACGTCGAAGCGATGGTCGAGACGACCGTCGAGGAGTTCGGCGGGCTCGACCACCTCGTGACCAGCGCCGGCGGCCCGCCCTCCGGTGCCTTCCTCGACACGGACGACGAGGACTGGGAGGAAGCCTACGAACTGCTCGTGATGAGCGTCGTCCGCCTGGCCCGCGAGGCGTACCCCCACCTGAAGGAGGACGGCGGCGGCACCATCGTCACCATCACCTCCCGCAGCGTCAAGGAGGCCCTCGACAGCCTCGTCCTGTCGAACTCCGTCCGGATGGGCGTCATCGGGCTGGAGAAGACCCTCTCGAAGGAGTTCGCGCCGGAGGTCCGTGCCAACGCCGTCCTCCCGGGGCCACACGAGACCGCGCGCATCCAGGAACTCGTCGAGGACGCCGTCGAGCGCGGCGAGTACGACTCCTACGAGGAGGGGCTCCAGGGCTGGGCCGGCAACCCCCTCGAACGGATCGGCGACCCGATGGAACTGGGCAACACGGTCGCGTACCTCTCCTCGCCGAAGTCCGGGTTCGTCAACGGCACCGCGCTGCCCATCGACGGGGGCTCCACGGGGGCGAACCTATGAGACCGGTCACGTTCGACGAGGCCGAGACCTACGAGCCCGACGAGGGGTGGCGACGGGTCGCGCTGGCCGGCAGCGACCAGTTCTCCTTCGAGTGGTTCGAGAAGCCGCCGGGGCACAGCTCCCCGATGCACGACCACGAGAACGAGCAGGTGTGTCTCTGTCTGGAGGGCGAACTGACCGTCGCCACCGAGGACGACTCGGTGACGCTGGCACCGAACGACTCGGTGCTGCTGGAGTCCAACGAGACACACCGCGTCGAGAACACCGGTGACGAGCGGGCCGTCGGCCTGGACGTGTTCGCGCCGGGCCGCTCGTTCGACTTCTGGACGGACCGCGAGGAATGAAGTACCTCGCACGCACCGCCGAGGGCCGACCGCTGCTCGGCGACGACGGGGGTTCGTCCCCTCGGAGCGGCGGAGCCGGACCTCGGGAGCGTCCGCGACGCACTCCCGCGTGCGGCCGCGGGGACCCTGGCCGATCCCGCCGACGCGCCAGCGCCGCGAGTGCCGGCCGCCGACCTCACGCTCGGCCCGCCGCTCGACCGGTTCGGGAAGCTGTGGGGCATCGGGCTCAACTACGCCGAACACGCCGGCGACCTCGACGAGGACCGCCCCGACGAGCCGGCGAGCTTCATGAAGCCGTCGTCGGTGCTGACCGGTCCCGGCGGGCCGATCCGGCTCCCACCGACTGACCAGAGCGAGCGGGTCACCGCGGAGGCCGAGCTCGCGGTCGTGATGGGACGCGAGTGTCGCAACGTCGACGAGGCGGCCGTCGACGACGTCGTCGCCGGCTACCTCCCGGTCATCGATATGACCGCCGAGGACGTCCTCCAGCGGAACCCCCGGTTCCTGACCCGAGCCAAGAGCTACGACACGTTCCTCGTCGTCGGCCCCGCCTTAGCGGTGCCCGAGGACCCGCTCGACCTCTCCTCGCTGCGGGTCGCCACCGAGGTCGACGGGACCGTCGAGGCCGAGAACGAGATCCGGAATATGCTGTTCCCGCCCGCGGAGATCGTCGCCTTCCACTCCGACGTGATGACGCTCCGGCCGGGCGACCTGTTCAGCACGGGCACGCCCGGCGCGGCCCCGATCGAGCCGGGCGACGACGTGCGTGCCACCGTCGAGTCGATCGGGTCCGTCTCGGCGACGGTCACGCGGTAGCGCGGTCGGGAGCAGCTTTTTGTCGGTCCGCGACGGACATCCGGGTATGTACCGGGTGCTCCTACCGGTCGACGAGAGCGCGAACCGTGCGGAACTGGCGGCGAGCGCCGTCGAGGCGCTCCCCGGCGCGGCCGACGACGTCGAGGTCGTCGTCCTGAACGTCTACGAGGAGTTCGAGGCGACGGCCGAGGGCAAGGTCAAGTCCGAGGAGATCTGGGACGAGGGAACTTCCCCGAGAGCGTCGAGACGATCGCGGACCGGTTGGCGTCCGAGGGGATCGCCGTCTCGAAGCGCCGGGAACACGGCGATCCCGCCGAGGAGATCGTCGCCGTCGCGGACGACCTCGACGCCGACAGCATCGTGATGGGCGGTCGCAAGCGGAGCCCGACCGGCAAGGTCCTCTTCGGTAGCGTCACCCAGTCGGTGATGCTCGCGGCCGACCGGCCGGTGATGGTGACGTTCACGGAAGAATAAATCGAGAACCAGTCGTACCGTTCATTTCCTGGCTGGTAGTATTCATAACGTTTCTTGGTGCAGTAAATGAATAGATTGTTATAGTAGCCAGGTGTTGGACCGAATGGCTATGGCGGAAGACAGCAGTATGCAGCGGCGCAAGTTCCTGTACAGTGCAGCGACAGCCAGTGTCGTCGGCCTCGCCGGCTGCGGTGGCGGCGACGGCGGCGGTGGAGACGGCGGTAGCGACGGCGGTGACGGCGGTGACGGCGGTAGCGACGGCGGCGACGGCGGTGGCGAGACCACCAGCGGCGACGGCGGCGACGGGGGCGGCGACCAGCAGTACTCGCTGCGGGTCGGTACTTCCGCCGGCGGGACACGCGACGTCGGGCTGGCCGTCGAGCGTGCCGTCAGTCAGCACAGCGACTCGCTGGACTACTCGACCATCGAGAGCCCGGGCTACATCGGGACGATCTACCGGATGGCCCAGGGGCAGTTCAACGGCGGCATCACCGACAACAACTCCCTGCTCAAGGCCATCGAGGACCGCGGCCGCTTCTCCGAGCAGTCCGTCGACCGCATCCCCTACTACGGGTTCTACGCGTTCCCGTACAGCATCTACATCGTCGCACGCGACGGCACGGGCATCGAGACGTTCGACGACCTCGCGGGCGCGAACGTCTACCCGGCCGAGCCCGGCTACTCGACCCGGGCGACCACGCTGGACGTCTGGTCCCAGGAGCCGACACAGGGCGTCTACGAGGAGATGAACATCCAGAACATGGGGGTCGACTCCGCGCCCGGTGCGCTGGAAGAGGGGCAGATCGACGCCGCGATCGCCTACGGGACCCCCGGCGTTCGGTACACGGGCTGGGTCCGGGAGTACTCCTCGCGCGTCGACGTCCACTACGTCGAGCCGACCGACGCGCTCATCGAGTCCGCCGAGTCCTACGGCGGTGCCGGTGCCAGCCGGACCGACTACAGCGAGTGGGGGATGGGCCAGGACATCGGCACCGACGAGGTGTTCCACTGGGACCTGCAGGTCAACTACACGTTCAACCCCGAGGCCACGAACGGGGCCGTCTACGAGCTCTGTCGCGTCGTCGACGAGCACAACGAGACGGTCAACGAGGGCGAGGCCCAGTTCAACGACTTCGAGTCGACCAGCGAGATGCTGGCGTCCGCCCGACAGAACATCCCGGTCCACCCCGGTGCGGTCCAGTACTACAAGGACAACGACGCCTGGGACGACAGTCTCCAAGAGGGTGAGTAAGTCGCTTGTCCCCGGCTACGCCGCTGACTGAAGAAGGGGGAAGCCGACACCACCACTGACACACATGAGCTCAGAAACGACACAGACCGGACGCCTGCCGACACTCGTCCGAGGACTCGACGTCACCGTCACCGCGGCGGCCGTCGTGTTCTGGGCGATCGTCCTCGCGTGGGCGTACACGCAGACGTGGTCGACGGTCCGGTACGGCACCGTCTTCGTCGGCGGCATCATGACGGTGTACGCCCTCAATGAGACGCGCGAGGCGGTCGAGGCGGGCGACTGGATCGACGGTGCGGTGTTGATCCCGTCGTCGCTCGTCCTCATCACCGCCTCGGCGTACTTCGCGCTGAACTTCGAGCAGGTGTACCTCCTCAGACAGGGGTTCGCACTGGAACACGAGTATATGCTCGCGCGGCTCATCATCATCTCGCTGCTGTACCTGACGTGGCGCGAGTTCGGGAACCTCTTCCTCGGGCTCGTCGTCGGGGTGATGATCTACGCGATCTTCGGCGACGCCGTGCCGGGCGTGCTCGGCCACGCGGGGATGTCGGAGCTGACGCTCCTCCAGGCGACGGTGACGGACCTCTACGGCTTCTACGGGCAGCTCACCCAGCTGACCGCGTCGTGGATCGCACCGTTCCTGCTGTACGCGGGGCTGCTGTTCGCGTACGGGGCGTTCGATCTGATCCTACGGGTCGCCATCGTCGCCGCGAACTACATCAAGTCCGGGGTCGCACAGACCGCCGTCCTCTCCTCGGCGGTCATCGGCTCGATCAACGGCTCCTACACCGCCAACGCCGCGATGACCGGGTCGTTCACCATCCCGACGATGCAGGAGAGCGGGATGGCCGGCCACCGGGCGGCCGGCATCGAGGCCGTCGCCTCCACGTCCGGACAGGTGCTCCCGCCCGTGATGGGGGCCTCCGCGTTCGTGATGGCGTCGTACCTCGGCGTCCCGTACGTCAACATCATCGTCGCCGGGCTCGTCCCGGCGGCGATCCTGGTCGCCTCCATCGGCATCGCGGTCCACTACACCGCGCTCAGCGACGCGAGCAGCCAGGAGATGGAGTTCTCGGAGTTCTTCGACGAGACACTCTCGACCGAGCAGAAGGTCTTCGAGGCCTTCCGGTTCGGGATCCCCTTCGGGATCCTCATCTACCTGCTGGGTATCGCCCAGTTCACCGTGATGACCTCGGCGCTGTACACCGTCGTCGCGATGGTGCTCACCGGCATCCTGATGCCGACGGTCCAGCGCCTCGTCGACTCCGACGAGACGACGCCCGGCCAGGAGTTCGTCTCGCAGGTGAAAGACACGATCCACGGCTTCCGGCGCGGTGCCATCATCCTCGCGCCCATCGCGATCATCCTGGTGGTCATCAGCGGCGTCGTCAACATCTTCGGGACGACCGGCGTCCCGGCGAAGATCGCGCTGCTGCTGATCAACCTCTCGGGCGGCGTCCTCTTCGCGGTCCTGCTGGGGATGGCCGTCGCGATCCTGATGGGCGTCGGGATGCCGACGGTGGCGGCCTACGTCATCGTCGCCATCCTGATCGTCCCGACGTTCGTGGCCGACTTCGGAATCCCGGAGATCACGGCCCACTACACGGTGTTCTACGCCGCGATACTGGCCGGCATCACGCCACCGGTGGCGACCGCCGCGGTCGTCGCGGCCGGGATCGCGGAGGCGAACTTCTGGCGGACCTGCGGGGCGGCTATCAAGATCGCCGCGCCGCTGTTCGTCCTGCCGGTCTCGTTCGTCTACAACCCCGCGATGGTGTCGATGTCGCTCGGCCTGAGCACGGTCGTCGTCGGCTCGCTCGTGCTGCTTGGCGCGATCACGATCATCTACGGGCTCAACTACCCGTTCCGGATGAAGCCGGGCCGGACGATCGGGCTCAGGGCGCTGTTGACCGCCCTCGGGGTCTTCGTGATGGTCTACCCCAACAACGTCGTGAAGCTCGGCGGTATCGCCGTCTTCGTCGGGATCTTCCTCGCGGAGAAGGTGATGGTCCGCGGCCTCGAACTGCCGTTCAAACGGGGGGCAGGACAGTGAGCGGAGAGGAGTCCCCCGAGGACATCGCCGCGAGCTCGGCGGAGAAAGCCGGCGGGCTGGGCGAGATCATCCCTGACCCGCTGATGCCGGTCTGGCGGCGCGTCCAGCTGATCCAGGACTTCCGGGACACCCACGGCGAGAAGTACGTCGCGGTCCTCGAGCTCCTCACGGCGATCGCGCTCATCGGCGGGTACGTCTGGTGGATCTACCTCTACCTGCTGGGCGGGTCCGGCGCACCGATCTGAGGCTGTCACCTTCCGCTCTCTTCGAGGCACGCCCGCTCGCGGTCGCGACCGCACTTCTTCGTGACTCGCCCCACTCAGGCGGGAGTCCTCACTCGTACCACTCCGCGGCCCGCTCGACGTCGTGTGGGATGTGTTCGTCCCGCGCCGTCACGTCGTCGAGGTAGTCACGGAGCTTCGGACGGAACGCCGGGTGGGCGCAGTTCTCGACGATGCGTTCGGCCCGCTCGACGGGCGCGAGGCCGCGGACGTCGGCGACACCCTGTTCGGTGACGAACACGTCGACGTCGTGTTCGGTGTGGTCGACGTGGAACGTCATCGGGACGACACGGGAGATCGCGCCGTCTTTCAGCGTCGACGGGAGCGCACAGACCGAGACGAGGGCGTTCCGGTTGAAGTCGCCCGAGCCCCCGAGGCCGTTGATCATCTCCGACCCGCGGACGTGGGTCGAGTTGACGTTGCCGTAGATGTCGAACTCGATGGCGCTGTTGACCCCGACGACGCCGAACCGGTCGATGAGTCCCGGGTGGTTGGCGACGTCGGCCGGCCGGAGGACGATGTCCTCGGCGTACCGCTCGACGTCGTCGAACAGTCGGCGCTGGCCCTCGTCGGTCAGCGCCAGCGAGGTCGCGCTCGCACACGCCAGCCGGCCGGCGTCGAGCATGCCGAACAGCCCGTCCTGGACGAGTTCCCCGAAGTAGACGACGTCGCGGTCGCCGAAGTCCAGCTCCTGCAGCTCCCCCATCAGGGCGTTACCGAGTGACCCGACGCCGAACTGGAGCGAGACGGCGTCGTCGAACACCGGCGAGCGGTCCATCTCTTCGGCGAGGAACGACCCGAGGTTGGCCGCGATGGCCAGGTCGTCGTCGGTCGGCTCCCGGAACGTGTACGTCGAGTCCGAACGGTCGGTCTCGACGACGCCGGCGAGCTTCTCGGCCTCGAAGCCGACGTATCGGTCGCCGATGCGTTCGCCCGGGCCGGAGAGCGGGATCGGCCCGCGATCCGGCGGGGCCGCCGGCCGGTAGACGTCGTGTAGGGCCTGTAGCGCCAGCGGTTGCCGGCGGTTCAGCTCGACGTAGAGCCGGTCCGCGGCCTCGACGAACGCCGGCACCTGCCCCAGCGACGTGGACGGGACGAACCAGTCCTCGCCGACGGCGACCGCCTCGACGACCGCCACGTCGGGATCGACCAGCCCGCCGTACTGCACCTCGTCGCCGATGGCGGAGGCGTGACGGTCCCCGAAGGCGATCTCTCGCCGGTTCGTCGCCGCACGGGCGACGTCGGAGAACTGGTACGAGAAGCGGCGGGCGACCGCGCCGGACTCGACGAGGTCGACGTCGATCTCCTCGCCGACGTTGCCGCTGTGGACGACTGTCAGCGACAGGTCCCGGTCGTCAGCCGCCAGCGCGAGCGGGATCGCCTTCGGGTAGCCGACGCTCCCGAAGCCGCTCGTGAGAACCGTCGCGTCGGGTTCGATGTCGGCCGCGGCCTCCGCGGCATCGACCTCCGGCAGGTCGCCGTATCGCCGTTCGGTGACCGGTCCCTGCTCCGGCTTCGGGCCGCTCATCCAGTCGTCACCCCGTCGTGCCGCTGGCGTATTCGCTCGGTCACGATGCGTCTGTGGTCGGTGGTGGCGCTGCGAGGCCCGCCGTCAGTGGCGTGAGACATAGTGTTGGTCGTCCAGTCCGCGACGGACGGCACACTACCGCCATCGCTGACTCTGGATGTGTCCTATCGATATATCTCGGTGGCTCATATTAAATAGTGTGGTGGTCGCCGGACCGACCGTCGGAGACCTGTCTTCACAGCCTTTAATGTCGAAGGTTATCCAGACCGGCCTGTATGCTCGAAGGGTTACCCCTCATACTACTGTTAGTTGCAGCAGTCGCGTTCATCATCGTCGCGACCGCTCGCATCAATCTCCACGCGTTCCTGACGTTGCTGGTCGCCGCGTACGCGACGGGTCTCGCCGCCGGATTGGATCCCGCCGAGACGGCGTCACTGGTGACCGACGGGTTCGGTGGCGTGCTTGGCTACATCGGCATCGTCATCCTCGCGGGGACCATCATCGGGACCGCCCTGGAGCGGTCCGGGGCCGCAATCGTCATCGCGGAAACGATCCTCGACCTCATCGGTGAGGACCACACGCCCGAGGTGATGGCCGTCACCGGCAGCCTCGTCAGCATTCCCGTGTTCTGTGACTCCGGCTACGTGATCCTCTCTGGGCTGAGCCGATCGCTCGCCGAGCGGTCGAAGCTCTCGCTGGCGACCCTGAGTGTCGCTCTCGCGGGTGGGCTCTACGTCACACACGTCTTCGTGCCACCGACGCCGGGCCCATCGCCGCCGCGGGTATCCTCGGGGCGGACGTCGGGCTCGTGATGCTGGCCGGGATCCTCGTCAGCGCGCCGGTCACGCTCGTCGCAGCGAAGTGGGCCGGCACCGTCGCGTCTCGGTACCACATCGACCCCGCTCCGGAGATGACGATGGACGACATCAAAGACGAGTACGGGACGCCCCCGCCCGCCTCGTTCGTTCGCGCCCATCCTCGTCCCGATCGCTCTCATCACTCTCGGAAGCATCGCCGCATATCCGGAGGCCGAGAATCCCGCGCTGGTCACCGGCCCGCTCCAACGGTGGCTGCTGTTTGCGGGCGACCCGGCGGTCGCGCTCGTCGTCGGCGCGTTCACGAGCTTCGCCGTCGTCCCCGAGTTCTCCGACGACGTCATCGACGAGTGGGTCAGCGACGGGCTCACGGACGCCGCCGTCATCATCGCCGTGACCGGGGCCGGCGGTTCGTTCGGGCAGGTCCTCAGCGCGCTCCCGCTGAAGCAGTTCATCGGCAACACGTTCAGCGGCCTCGGTATCGGCCTCGTCGCCGCGTTCGTCATCGCCGCCGCACTGAAGACGGCCCTCGGCTCCTCGACGGTCGCGATCCTGACCACCTCCGGGCTGGTCGCGCCGCTGCTGGGGCCGCTGGGCCTGGCCTCACAGTGGGGCAGGGTCTTCGCCGTCCTGGCCATCGGGGCCGGGAGTATGACCGTCAGTCACGCGAACGACTCGTACTTCTGGATCATCACCGAGTTCTCCGACACGGAGACCGCGACCGCCTACCAGGCCTGGACGCTTGCGACGCTCCTGCTCGGCGTCGTCAGCATCGTCTGGATCGTCGTCCTCCGGAACGCCGTCGGGATGGTGTTCTGAGCCGACCGACGCCGCGTTCGCTCAGTCCTCGACGACGAGGACCCGGAGGTCGTTGACGTTGGTCCCCGTCGGTCCCGTCTCGACGAGGGCGTCGTGCTCGGCGAGAAACGGATAGGCGTCGTTCTCGGCCAGCGCGTCGAGTGCCCCCGTCGCGTCGTCGCAGGTCGTCTCGTCGATCAGCGCACCGGCCGCGTCGGTCGCCCCGTCGATGCCGTCCGTGTCGACGCTCGCGACCGTCACCGACGCGTCGCCGCCAGCGAGCTCGACGGCGGCGCTGAGCGCGAACTCCTGGTTGGGGCCACCGGTCCCGTCCCCGGTGAGCGTCACGGTCGTCTCGCCGCCCGACAGGAGGACCGCCGGCGGCTCGACCGGCGTCCCGGTCGCGGCCGCCTCCTCCGCGATGGCGACCTGCGTCTTCGCGGCCTCGCGGGCCTCCCCGCGGACGCGTGTGGAGAGAATCAACGGCTCGGACCCCGCCTCCCGAGCACGAGACGCTGCGGCCCTGACCGCGGTCAGCCCGTCGGCGAGGACGTGGGTGTCGACGCGGTCGAAGACGCCGGCACCGGGCCCCGGGGTCTCCGGCAGTTCGCCGGCGACGCCCCGCGCGAGACGATCGTGCACCGCCGCGGGCACGTCGAGGTCGTACCGGTCGACCACGTCTCGGGCGTCCTCGTACGTCGTGGGGTCCGGCGAGAGCGGGCCGCGCAGCGACGACGTCGAGGTCGTTACCGACGACGTCGCTGAACACCAGTCCGACGACGGTCGCGGGCGCTGCGGCCGCGGCGAGGCGGCCCCCCTTGACCGCAGAGACGTGTTTCCGGACCGCGTTGATCTCGTGGATCGTCGCCCCGCTCGCAAGCAGTTCGTCAGTCACGGTCCGGAGCCCGTCCAGCGAGAGGTCGCCGGCGGGTGCCGGGAGGAGGGCGCTCCCGCCGCCACCGACGACCGCGATGATGAGGGTCCGATCCGTCGCGGCTTCGGCTCGCTCCCGGACCGATTCGGCCGCCGACGCGCCCCGCTCGCTCGGGACCGGGTGGTCACCACGGGCCACGGTCACCCGCTCCGTCTCCGCGGGGTCGTCGGTGACGACGATTCCGCCGTCGACGGTGTCACCGAGCACCGCTTCGAGGGCCGCCGCGATCTGGCCGGCCGCGTTCCCGGCACCCAAGACGACGACCTCGTCGAACTCGCGCAGCGAGTACGTGGTCCCGTCGATGCGCACATCGTCGTCGCGTGCTTCGACTGTCGACTCGACGACCGTCCGCGGATGGGCAGCGTCGATCCCCGCCTCGACGCACGAGAGCGCCAGCTCGCGGGGCTCGGAGGTCGCGAGCGTCGCTCTGTTCTGTATCATACGAGGGGGCAGAGCCTTCTGCCGTAAATCGGTTCCCTCGTCGCGCCCGGTTATATGAAGGGGGAGAGCGTTGCAGTAGGTATGCCGACGTTCGACGACATCAGCTACGACGTGACCGACGGCATCGCGACCATCACCATCGAGCGCCCCGACGTGTACAACGCGTTCACCCGGAACACGGTCCTGGAACTCAACGAGGCCGTCCGGACCGCCGAGGGCGACGACGGCGTGTACGCGATGGTCCTGACGGGTGCGGGCGACGGCTTCTGTTCGGGGGCCGACACCACGGAGATGCCCGACTGGGACGAGCAGTCCCCGGAGGAGTACGGCGCGTTCCTCTGGCTCATCCAGCAGCTCGTCTGGAACTTCCGACAGGCCGCGACGCCCTCCATCGCGGCGGTGAACGGGCCGGCGATCGGCGCGGGCTGTGACTTCGCGCTGGCGTGTGACCTGCGCGTGGTGGGGCCGGCGGGCGGGAT